>DAHVRS010000276.1 GCA_027322375.1 Brachybacterium sp.
CTCGCGTCGGGACCTGCCTCCCGGGTCGACCGCCGCGCACTCGTCAGCCGCCACAACCCGCAGCTCGGTCTCGACGATCGCGCCGTGCTCTCCGTGGGCAACGGCAGCTTCGCCGTGGGCCTGGACCGCACCGGCACCCACACCCTGCCCGCCCGGCCCGGCGCCCCGCAGACCACAGCGCTCGCCGAATGGGGCTGGCACAGCCTCCCGCAGACCGACGACGCCACCTGGGAGGAGCACTTCCGCCTCTACGACAGCCCGCGCGGCGAGGTGCCGTACATGGACCTCGTCGGCCCCTCTGAACCGGGGGCCGACGAAGGCCGCGCCCGCTGGTTCCGCGCGAACCCCCACAAGGTGTCCCTGCTGCGCCTCGTCCTTGTCGATCGCGAGAGCGGGGAGGCGCTGCAGGAGGCGGATCTGACCGACGCCCACCAGGTTCTGGACCTCTGGAACGGCCTCGTCACCAGCACCTTCCGCCACCGCGGCCGCCCTGTCACGGTGACGGTCGCGGCCGACCCGGAGATCGACGCGCTCTCGCTGCGTGTCGACGCCGCCCACCTCGCCCTCGAGCTGCACTTCCCCTACGGCACCGAGGACTGGGACGGCTCCGCCGACTGGACCCGCCCCGAGGCGCACCGCACTGCCGTGGACGGCACCGTCATCCACCGCGACCTGGACGACCTCGGCTATCGCGTCGTCGTCTGCGGCGCCCAGCCCAGACTCCTGCCGCCGCACCGAGTCCGCCTCGACGTGGAGGGCGAAAGCACTGGCACGGACAGCGCTGGCATCGATATCGCCCTGCGCCTGCACCCTCACCGTTCTCCGCACCTGGGCCGCACCGCGCGCCGCAGCAGCGTGCAGGGACTGCCCGCCGAAGCCGCGGTGATCCGCGGCCGCGCCCGCCGCTTCTGGAACAGCTACTGGCAGGAGACCGGGGCGCTGGACCTCTCCGCGAGCGATGACCCGCGCGCCCACGAGCTCGAACACCGCGTCATCCTCTCCCGCTACCTCCAGCGCGTCCACGCCGCCGGGACCATGCCGCCCGCTGAGACGGGCCTGCTGCAGAACTCGTGGCGCGGCCGCGCCCACCTCGAGATGCACTGGTGGCACGCCGCGCACTTCCCGCTGTGGGGCGATGTCGCCTCCCTCCTGCGCAGCATGGCCTTCTACGCGGACGCGCTCCCCGCTGCCCGGGCGACCGCTCGCGCGCAGCGCTGTCGCGGTGCCCGCTGGCCCAATCAGATCGGCCCCGACCTGCGCGAATCCCCGAGCGACATCGGCCCTTTCCTGCTGTGGCAGCAGCCCCACCCGATCCACCTCGCCGAGCTGTGCCGCCGCGCCGACCCCGCACTCGGCAGCGACCCGATGCTGCAGGAGATCGTCGAGGAGTCCGCCCTCTTCCTCCGCGACGTGCTGCGCGAGGGCCCCGACGGGCGGCTCGGGCTCGGCCCCCCGCTCGTCGGCGCCCAGGAGCGCCACGTCGCCGAGCGGGCACGCCTGTGCGACCCCGCCTTCGAACTCGCCTACACGTCATGGGCGCTGCGGATCGCCGACGAGTGGCGGGCCCGCCGCGGCGACCGCCGCGCCGGGGAGCTCAGCGCCGACGTCGCCCGGCTGCGCAGCCCGCTGCGCGCCGACGGGCGCCTGCGCACCTTCGTGGACGGCCCGCCGATGGAGCGCTCCGACCATCCCGCCCATCTCCTCGCCCACGGCCTGGTCCCGCCCACCGGCACAATCAGCGATGCCGCCGCAGCCGAGGCGCTCGAGGACGCGCTCGCGGACTGGGACTGGCAGAGCACCTGGGGCTGGGACTGCCCGGCCGCCGCGCTCACCGCGACCCGGCTGGGCCGCCCCGAGCAGGCTGTGGACCTGCTCCTGCGCGACACCCCGAAGAACCGCTTCGACGCGGCTGGGCACTGCTTCCAGCGCGACACCCTGCCGCTCTATCTCCCCGCCAACGGCGGCACGCTCGTCGCCGCTGCCCTCATGGCCGCTGGCTGGGACGGCAGCGGGCCGACGCCCGGCCTGCCCGCCCACTGGGGTGCCCGCGTCGACGGCATCTCCCCGCTGCCCGGACCACTGCCCCCGCTCGAGAGGCCCTGACATGACCACGCATCCCACCCCGCCCGAACACGGCATCATCGCGGGCCTCGACCACACCGACGAGGTATGCGCCGCAGGCTCCGACTACACCGAGCTCACCGTCGTCGGCTCCCTCCTCGTCGAGGACG
>DAHVRS010000277.1 GCA_027322375.1 Brachybacterium sp.
AGGAGTTCTGGGTCGCCGAGCACGGCACCGGGGCGCAGCGCACCGTCGTCGGCTGCGGGGCGCTGCACGTGCTGTGGGAGGACCTCGCCGAGGTGCGCACCCTCGCGGTGCACGAGTCGCTGCGCGGCACGGGCCTCGGCCACCGGCTCCTGGATGCGCTGCTGGACCGGGCGCGTGCGCTCGGGCTCGAGCGCGTGTTCTGCCTGACCTTCGAGGTCGAGTTCTTCCGCCGCCATGGCTTCGAGGAGATGAGCGAGCCGGTCCACCCCGAGCTCTACATGGAGCTGCTGCGCTCCCCGGACGAGGGCATCGCGGAGTTCCTCGACCTCGCCCGCGTCAAGCCCAACACCCTCGGCAACACCCGCATGATCACGACCCTGGAGCCCGCCAGCTCCTGAGCGGCCCTCGCTCCCCGCACGCCGGCCGCCTCCTGCCTAGCGCGTAGTTTCCTCGCGAGCTCGCAGCCTCCCGATGTGAGCTCAGGGCAGGCGCAGCCCGTCCTCGTCCCGCACCGCGAGCCCGTCGGTGAGCAGCGAGTCCCTGCAGCGCGTCACCTTCTCCAGATCCCCGGGATCCAGCGCCTCGATCGCCGCCTGGCTGGCCGCGCCATTGCGTCGCAGCAGCGCCATGATCTTTCCGCGCAGCTGCCGGTCTGTCCCTTCGAAGGCCTGGCGCCGCCGTGTGTCCTCCTCCGGCGCGGGCTGACCTGCCGCGAACCATGCGCATCCCGCCTCCGCGAGCGGGCACTGCGCGCAGCGCGGCGTGCGGGCGGTGCACACCAGCGCCCCGAGCTCCATCACCGCCTGGTTCCAGGCGACCGAGCGCGCAGTATCCGAAGGCAGCACCTTCGCGGCGAGAGCACGTTCGGCCGCGGAATAGGAACGGTCCGGCAGGGCCCTGCCGCGCAGGCTGCGGGCGAGGACCCGGCGGATATTCGTGTCGACCACGACGGCCCTGCCGTGGTGGGCGAAGGTGGTGATCGCCGCGGCGGTGTACTCGCCGATCCCGGGCAGGGTGCGCAGCAGCTCCTCGCCGCGCGGCACCTCACCGCCGTGCTCGTGCACGATCGCGCGAGCGCACTCCTGCAGACGCAGCGCCCGGCGCGGGTAGCCGAGCCGGTCCCAGCAGCGCAGCACCTCCGCGGTGGGGGCGTCGGCGAGATCGGCCGGGGTGGGCCAGCGCTCCATCCACTCCTGCCAGCGCGGGAGAACCCGCACCACGGGCGTCTGCTGAAGCATCACCTCGGAGACGAGGATCGACCAGGCGCTCGCCCCGGCATGTCGCCACGGCAGATCGCGTGCGGCGCCCGCGTACCAGTCGACGACGGCGTCGACGATCGCCTCGGCCTGCGGGCCGGCTCTCAGCTCGCTCGTCGCGTCCGACGGGGCTTCCTGCGTCTCACGCATCGCGCTCTCTCCTCCTGGGCTCACCCTGCGAGCCCCTCGACCACCGCGGGCCCCTCGACAGCAGAACGGGCCGGGACCTCGAGGTCCCAGCCCGTCCTGCGCTGTGCGGCGAGCTCTCGCATCGCCGTGAGTGTCCGCGGATCATACCTGCGGGGTGGTGCCGCCCTGGGCGCCACGCTGCGCGGTGAGCGCATCGCGGATCTCGGTGAGGAGCACGATGTCCTCGGGGGCAGCGGTCTCCTCCTCCTCAGGCAGGCCGCGGCGCTTGCGGTCCATCTTGCGCGCGGCGGCGATCGGGAGAACGAAGACGAAGTAGACGACCGCTGCGGTGATCAGGAAGGCGATCACGGCGGAGAGGATCGCGCCGATGTCGACCTTGGTCGACTCGTTGGTGATGGTGAACGCGAGACCGTCGACGTTGTTGCCGCCGAACACGTTGATCACGGGCTGGATCAGGTTGTCGACGAAAGCGCCGATCAGCGCGGTGAACGCACCACCGATCACGACGCCGACCGCGAGGTCGACGACATTGCCCTGCATGACGAATTCCTTGAAGCCCTTCATGGGGTGATCCTTCGTGGGGCTCGGGGATTGGGGAGTGGAACCCTTCGTGAGCGGTTCCTGAGGAACACTAGCCGATCACCGAGACGCTCACAGCCCCTCCTGCGAGAGCGTGGGCCAGTTCATGCGAGCGGGACCCCTCCACGGAGACGAGCATCTGAGGGCCGCCGGCACCTGTCCCGAGCGGGCTCGCGGACGTGCCCTCCGTGGAGAGATCGACGACTCGGGCCGGGATCGGGGCGCCCGTCGTGTCGTCAGCAGAGGCGGGAAGAAGCGACACCTCGGCCCCTGGACGCAGATGGGGGAGGAGCACCGCGGGCACCGGCACCGCCATGAGCACGCGCCCTTCGCCGATCGGCTCCTCGTCCGGGTCTTCGAGCATCGCGGGCACGAGCGCGGTCCCCGCGCCGACGGGATGGCGCAGGGTGCGGCCCACGAGATCCTCCGGCTGGCTCGAGGCGCCCTCGGGGACCAGTTGCGGAGCGACCGCGACGCGGCGCAGATGCTCAGCGCTCAGCATCGTCCCGGCAGGCAGCTCCTCGGCCGCGACGACGGTCTCGATCCCACGCGAGGACGGCGGGAGCAGCGCGGGCGCTGCGACGGCGACAGCGCCCAGCAGCACGAGGATGAGCAGGGCACGCCGTCGCCTGCGCAGGGCCCGGCGCCAGAGGGGCAGGTGTCGGCAGAGTCGATCGAGCATGCGCCGACGCTATGCACGCACGCCTCGCGCCGCTGCGCCGTCGGCCGCGCTGTGGACGGCGGCGGAGTGTGGAGGGAGCTGGCCCTGCCGCTCCCGCAGCTCACGTTTTCCCGTCGGCCCGAGAGTCGCCGGCCGAGCCGAGAGTCGCCCGTCGGCCGGGATCAGGACGCAGCAGCCGCCGGAGCGCTCGAGGAGGAGCTGGACGACGACGCCGCAGAGCTGCTCGAGGAGGAAGAGCTCGCGCCAGCTTCGGAGCTGCTGCTCGAGGAGGCGGTTGAGGCGCCCGAGGTCGAGGAGTCGGTGGAGTAGAAGCCCGGGCCCTTGAAGACGATGCCGACGGAGTCGAAGACCTTGCGCAGCGAGTCCTGGGCGCACTCGGGACAGGTCACCAGCGAGTCCTCGCTGAAGTTCTGGTACTGCTCGAAGCCGTGGCCGCAGTTCTTGCAGGCGTAGACGTACGTGGGCACGCTCTCTCCTCGGGAGTCCTCATCGCGTCGGGACGTGACGCGCACGGTTCCTCACGCGCTCGCTCGCGCGGTGGACCGCAGGAGAGTCTACGTCGCGCTCCAGGTCAGCGTCGCTGAGACGTGACCAGCGAGACGAGACCGTCGGCGGTGAGCACCTCGGGGATCGGAATGTCGTGCGCATCGCGGGGGAGACTGCCCGCCTCGAGCAGATCGCCGGGGTTGATCACCGCGACCACCCGGGCATGTGCAGGCAGGGTGGTCAGCGCCCGGTCGTAGTAGCCGGCCCCGTGGCCGATCCGGGTCCCGGAGCGGTCGACCGCGAGCGCCGGGGCGAGCACGAGCGAGGCGGTGCGCAGCGCCTCCGTGCCCAGACGCTCCCCATCGGGCTCCTGCCCGAAGCCGCGGCCGGGGGAGTCGCGGAAGGGGGAGCGACCATCCCAGGAGATCCACTCGAGCTGCTCGCCGGCCGCTGCGGCGGGGAACACGAGCTGCGCACCGGCGGCGGCGAGAGCTGCGGCGAGCGGCATGACGTCGGCCTCGGTGGAGGTGGGGTGGAAGGCAGCGACGAGCGGCGCCTCGAGCCCTTCGATGAGCGCGCGCAGCGGGGCGGCGTGAGCGAGCAGGCGCTCCGCCTCGCGGGCGCGCAGCTCCGCACCGCCCGGTGCGCCGTAGACCTCACGGCGTCGCGCACGCAGCTCGCGCCGCAGCTCCTGCTTGCGTTCCGCGATCGGCGTCTGTGCGTTCTCTGTCATGACGACCTCCCGTGCTCGGTCCTGCGGCCAGGGTCCCACAGGAGGTCACAGCCGCGGAGGTCATCTGCACAGCACGGGGCCATCTGCACAGCACCGGTGCCGTCTGCACGGCGCGGGGTCCGTCTACGATGACGCGATGGTTCATGTCTGGCCGCTGACGCTGCGCGATGGGGAGCTGACCCTGCGTCCCATGCGGCGTCGGGATCGTGGCGCCTTCGAGGCTCTGCGCGCTCGCAATGCTGACTGGCTGCGCCCCTGGGACGCGAGCGACCCCGAATCCTCCCGCGGCCCGCTCGACTTCGGGACGTTGCGTCGCTGGAACGACCGTCAGGCACGGCTCGGCGCGAGCCTGCCGCTCGTGATCGTCCACGAGGGCCGGCTGGTCGGTCAGATCACCGCCGGGCCCCTCCAGTACGGGGCGCTCCGCACCGCGGTGCTCGGTTACTGGATTGACCAGTCCGCCGCCGGGCGGGGAATCGTCCCGCGCGCCGTCGCACTCGTCATCGACCATCTCTTCGTCGAGCTCGGAATGCACCGCGTGGAGGTGACAGTGCGGCCCGAGAATACCGCGAGCCTGCGCGTGGTCGAGAAGCTGCATCTGCGGCCCGAGGGATTGCGTCGTGCTGCGATCCATGTGGACGGCGCATGGCGAGACCATCTCGTCTTCGCGCTCACCGCTGAAGAGGTCGCGACGGGCGACGACGGACGCGGAGTCCTGCGCAGACTCCATCGCGAATATCCGCCGAATTGATTCGCTCCGTCCGAATTCCAGGCCCCGCGCGAGTTCTCTCCCGACACGCCCAGGACCTGACCAGCTGAAGCACATCTGTGTCATTAGGGTGGGCTCCGTGGAATCCATCAACCTCGGAGCCGTCCTCTTCGGCATCCTGCTGCTGCTGTGGCTGGTCTACGCCCTGCCGCGCACCGCGAGCCGTCGCGAGGTGATGGGGCGCACCCGCGCCGCGGACGAGACGGAGATGACCGCACAGGCGCGGGACCTCTCCGCAGCCGTCCATTCCCGTCGCACCACCACTGAGGGGAACTCGCCCATGTCCCAGGACCGCCTGCTGCTGCGCCCCGCCGACCCGACCCGTCGGCCCCGTTTCGACGCCGAGCCCGGCACCCGCATCGACCCCGTCCGCGAGCGGAACCGCTCCCGGCGGTTGCTCGCCGTGGTGCTCGTGGCCCTCGCCCTGGTGACCCTCGGCTTGACCGCCCTCGCCGTCACCGGCCTCGTCGCCTGGTGGACCCCGCTGCTGGGCCTCGCCGGGATCGGCGTGTACCTCGTCGGGCTGCGCCGTGCGGAGCTCGAGCGCCGCGCCCGGGTGACCCGCGCCGCGAGCCGTGCCCGTGAGCAGCGTGCTCGCGAGGAGACCGCGCGCCGCCGTGAGGCGGGCCGTCTCCCGTCGGCCTCCACCCCCGCTGTGTCCGCGCCCGCCGCCCAGACCCCGTCGGCACCCGTGGCTGAGGAGGCCCTCGAGGCCAGTGCCGAGCGCGCTGCCGAGCATCTCGCCCGCCCGGGGGAGTGGACCCCGCGCCCGGTGCCGCTGCCCACCTACGCGCTGCGCGGCGAGGTTGATGACCTCGCGACCCGCCACGCCGCCCACCGCCGCTCCATGGCGGCGACCTCCGTGCCGCTTGAGGCCGCGAACGTGGAGGAGCTCGAGGCGGTCGACGAGACCTTCGCCCCCGCCCAGGACCTCCACCTCGATGAGATCCTCGCGCGCCGACGGGCCTGAGCGCCATGGCGCGAGACCTCGCCGCCCTCGGTGCACTGCTGGACTGGGAGGGCTGGCATGAGCGACCGCTCGCGGTGCTCGACCTCGACGCCGTGGACCGCAACGCCGCCGACATCGCCCGCCGCGCGGGCGGCACCCCGGTGCGCGTCGCCTCGAAGTCCCTGCGTGTGCGCGCGCTGCTGGACCGGGTCCTTGCCCGCCCCGGCTTCCAGGGGATCCTCGCGTACACGCTTCCCGAGGCGCTGTGGCTCGTCGACCGTGGCGCCAGGGACGTGCTTGTCGCCTATCCCAGCGCTGAGCGCGGTGCCGTGCGCCGCCTCGCGTGCAGCCCCGAGGCGCTCGCGGCGATCACCCTCATGGTCGACGAGACCGCACAGCTCGACCTGCTCCTCGACGCCACCGCGGACCTCTCCCCGCGCGCAGGCGGCCAGCGGATCCGCCTCGCCCTCGAGCTCGACGTCTCGTACAACCCAGTGCCCGGGGTGCGCTTCGGCGCGCTGCGCTCCCCGGTGCGCACGCCCGAGCAGGCCGTCGCGCTGACCCGCGAGATCCTCGCCCGGCCGCGCCTGCAGCTCGTGGGACTCATGGCCTATGAGGGGCACATCGCCGGGGTCACCGACGCCGCCCGCACTCCCTACGGAGCCGCAGCGCGCGTGATGAAGCGTCTCTCCCGGCCCGACGTCGCCGCCCGCCGCGCCGCCGCGGTCACGGCCGTGCAGGAGCTCGTCCCGCTCGAGTTCGTCAACGCTGGCGGCACCGGCTCCCTCGAATCCAGCGCCGCCGAGGACGTGGTCACCGAGGTCGCGGCCGGATCGGGCCTGCTGGGCCCCGGTCTCTTCGACGGCTATCGCGACTTCCGTCCCGAGCCCGCTCTGCTGCTCGGTGCGAGCGTGGTGCGCCGTCCCGCCCCCGGGGTCGCGACGGTGCTTGGTGGCGGCTGGATCGCGAGCGGCGTCCCCGGCCCGGACCGCCTCCCCACCATCGCGCACCCGCCCGGACTCAGCTACGCCCCGCAGGAGGCGGCGGGCGAGGTGCAGACCCCCGTCCTCGGCCCCGCAGCGGACGATCTTCGCATCGGCGACACCGTCTGGCTGCGCCACGCGAAGTCCGGCGAGCCCGCCGAGCACTTCAGCCACTACGTCCTCGTCCAGGGCGACGAGGTGGTCGGCATTGCGCCGACCTATCGCGGCGAGGGCTGCACCTTCCTCTGACCCTGCACTCCCCGGCCGGGCGCGCCCTGCCCCCCTGATCCTGCGAAGGAGGCGTCGACGATGACGCGACAGGCACCGCTTGCCACCTGGAGCGGCTCCGCGCGCTGGACGCCCCACCAGGTGCTGCGCCCCACCAGCGAGGGCGGCGTGCTGGACGCGCTGCGCATTGCACGCAAGCGCGGCCTGTCCCTGCGCGTCCTCGGCGGCGGCCACTCCTTCACCGCACTCGCCGCGACCGATGGGATCACCCTCGACCTCGACGGCCTCCAGGGCCTCGTCGCCGCGGATCTCTCGACAGGCCTCGTGACTCTGCGCGGCGGCACCCGGCTGTGGGCGATCGCGGGCCTGCTTGCCCCGTACGGCCTCGCGCTTGCGGTCATGGGCGATATCGACCGCCAGTCCATCGCGGGAGCCATCCAGACCGGCACCCACGGCACCGGCGGCCGCTCCACCGGCTTCGCCGCCATGGTCCGCGGCCTCCGCCTCGCCCTGGCCGACGGATCCGTCGTCGACTGCTCGCCGCAGCAGGACCGCGACCTGTTCGAGGCAGCACGGCTGGGCCTGGGGACGATCGGCATCGTGCTCGAGGTGACGCTGCAGTGCGTGCCCGCCTTCCGGCTCGAGCTCACCGAGAGCACCGAGGACCTCGCACAGACCAGCGCCGCCTTCCTCGCCGACTCCGCGATCGCCGACCATCACGAGCTGTTCTGGTTCCCGCGCACACCCCGCACCACCGTCCGCACCATGCGCCGCCTGCCCGCCGACGCGCCGCGCCACCGTCCCGCCCGCGCCGCCGAGCTGCTCCAGCAGGAGGTCCTCGGCAACGGCGCGTGGGAGCTGCTGTGCCGAAGTGCCGCGGCCCTCCCGCTGCTCCGCCGCCCCGCCGCCTCTCTCGCCTCCCGCGTCTTCGCCGGCCCGCGCGTGGTCGACGATTCCGCGAGGGTGTTCACCGCGCCGCGCCGGGTGCGTTTCCGCGAATCGGAGTGGGCACTGCCCGTCAGCCGCTTCGAGGAGGCTTTCGCAGCGCTGAGGCGACGCTTCGAGGAGGAGGACGTGCGCGTCACCTTCCCGCTCGAGATCCGCCGCGCCGCCGCGGATGACGTCTGGCTCTCCACCGCGTACGAGCGGGACACCGTCTACCTCGCCGCCCACCGCTATCACCGTGAGGAGGCCGGGCCCTTTCTGCTGCTCGTCCAGCGCACACTCGCCCCGTTCGCTGCCCGCCCCCACTGGGGCAAGCTGCACTGGCTCGGTGCCCGCGAGCTGCGCGCGCTCTACCCGCGCTTCGACGACTTCCGTGCCGTACGCACCGCGGCGGACCCGGTCGGACTGCTCATGACCCCGTACCTGCACCATCTGCTCGGGTGATCACGAGGGGTACGCAGCGCCCCACCTCTCCCAACCTGGCCCCATCCCGCCGGACGTTCCTCCCGCCTACTTCTGACCTGGGCGGACTAACCTGGTGGGGATGAACACCACAGCGCCTCTCACCCCGCCCGCCGCGCCCTCTCCCGCGCACCTGCTCGAGATCGCGACGACCGCCGCGCGACTCGCCGCCGACTACCTCCGCGAGCTCGACCGCGACGGCATGGCCCGCGAGTACAAGGCCAACCACCACGACATCGTCACCGAGCACGACCGTGCCGCCGAGGAGATCATCGTCGGCGAGCTGCAGCGCCTCCTGCCCAGCGCCCGCATCGTCGGCGAGGAGGGCGGGGAGCGCCCCGCCGAGCAGCCCGCGAACTCGGCCGACGGGTCCGTCGTGAGCTTCTACGTCGACCCGATCGACGGCACCAGCAACTTCGCGGCCGGCCTGCCGCTGTTCTGCATCTCGATCGGCGTGGCGGTCGACGACGAGCTCGTCGCCGGCGTCATCGACGCCCCGATACTCGGCCAGGTCTTCGCCGCGGCCGACGGGCCCGCGACTCTCAACGGCCGTCCGATCACCCCGCGCCCCACCCGCCGTGCTCAGGACGCGCTCATCCTCTCGGGCTTCCCCGGCCAGCGGATGGGCTCGCGCTTCCCCGAGTACGCCGCGCATGCCACCCGCACCCTCGAGGACTCCGTCTCCGCGGTGCGCCACCTCGGCTCGGCCGCCCTCGAGCTCGCCTACACCGCCGCAGGCTGGGCCGACGCGACTGGGCTCAGCGCCATCAACTCCTGGGACGTGGCCGCCGGGTTCCACATCCTCCGCCAGGCCGGCGGCTCCCTGCGCACCTGGCCGGGCGAGGGCGATCCGAATCGTCCCGACCACCTCCAGCCCGCCTACGTGGGCTGCGCCGGGCAGGAGCGGCTGGAGTTCTTCGACGTCCTCCAGGACGAGCTGCAGGCGGTCCGCACCGGCAACTGACCGGAGGCTGTGACCTTCGTCAATGCTCGGCCCCACCAGGGGCTCCCGATGCGACAGTGCGGCGGGGGCGGTGCTACTCTGATGCGGTCGCCGAGCGACATGGGGCTATGGCGCAGTTGGTAGCGCGTCTCGTTCGCAATGAGAAGGTCGGGGGTTCGAATCCCCCTAGCTCCACCAAGGGGAACCCCCTGATCGGGAAACTGATCAGGGGGTTTTCGCATGTCCGGGGCGGAGTTGCTCCGCCGTCCGGCCTCAGGAAGCGGTGCCGCCCGCTCTCAGGACATGGATCCGCCGGCGAGGCCGTGGGGGAGGGGCCGTGCGCGCCCGCCGACCACCCGGGTCAGCAGCACGGCGCTCAGCGGCCCCACCTCGCACACCGTGTCCTCGAGATGTTCGAGCACCGCGGCGAGCGCCCGCCTCGCCTCCGCATCCTCCTTCGCGCGGCACGTCGCGGGGACCTCGAAGCGCAGCACCACCCGGCCGATCCGTCGCCCGCCGACGAGCGGCGCCTCCACATCCTTCGTCTCGACCACATGGAGCGAGCCGAGCGCGAGCACCGCCTGCTCCAGCACAGCGGTGGGGGAGGTGCCGGGACGCAGCGCCCCGATCGGGACATGAAGGCGGAAGCTCGGCATCGGCCCAGGCTAGTCGGGTCCCCGGACGCACAGGTACGCTCCGGGAGGGGCCCGCCGGGAGAGGGGCCCGCTCGCCGCCTCGAAAGGGCCGCCATGACGAGCAGCATCGTGCTGATTCATGCCGTGCGCTCCTCACGCACCATGTGGAAGGGGCAGCGGCGCAGGCTGCGGGAGCGCGGATTCGAGGTGATCGCCCCCGATCTCCCCGGGCACGGCCGCCGGCGCGGCGAGACCTTCACGCTCGAGTCCGCGCTCGCCACGATCGACGAGGCCGTCGCGGCCTGCCAGGAACCA
>DAHVRS010000284.1 GCA_027322375.1 Brachybacterium sp.
AGATCCCCAGCGGGCCGATCAGGAAGGCGGTCACCGGGATCATCACCAGCATGGAGACGAAGGGGACGAACACCAGCTGCAGGTTGGCGGGGAAGACCTTCTGCAGGCCCTTGTAGACCAGGGCCAGCAGGGCGACCATCAGCAGCGGCACGAACACCTGGCCGCCGTAGTCGTTCAGCTGCATGGGCAGGCCGAACACCTGCGCGACGCACTGCTCGGTGCCGAGCAGCTCATTGGTGGTGCAGGTGACACCGGGGGTGTCGGCGCCGAGGCTCAGGAAATCCGGGGTCATGACGGCGGCCATCACGGCCGCGCCCACCCAGCCGTCGATCTGCAGCTTCCGGGCCGCGTTGAACGCGACCATGATCGGCAGGAAGTACAGCACCGAGCGCCACATCGCATCGACGAACACCCAGGTCGCGGACTTGTCCTCGGCGCGGAAGTCGACCATGCCGAGCGCGTCCAGGACGGAGGCGATCGCGATGATGAGCGAGGCTCCGAGCAGCACGCCCATGAGGGGGCGGAAGGAGTCCGAGAGGTACTCGAAGAAGCTGTCGAGCCATGACCACTTGCCGCGCGCCTTGGAGCGGATCGCGGCCTTGACCTCGGCGTCGGTCTGCGGGCGGGGCGTGCCGCCGGAGGCCATCGAGGGCAGGGCCATGATCTGGGAGTAGACGCCAGCCACGGCGCCGCCGATGACGACCTGGAAGCGGTCACCGGACTGCGGGACCGTGCCCATCACGTCCTTGATCGCGTCCAGCGACTCGCGGTCCGCCTTCGCGCCGTCATGCAGCTGGAAGCGCAGGCGGGTCGCGCAGTGGGTCAGGCTCTCGATGTTCTCGGGCCCGCCGACGCCGCGGACGATGTCCTCGGCGATCGACGTGGTCCCTGGGGAGGAGCTGCTCATGAGCGTCCTCGCCCCCCTTTCGTGCTGTGGTCCGGGCGCGACTGCGGGTCCGGGCGCTGCGTGCGGGCAACAAAAAAGACCCGGGGCCCTGCCGGGTGCGTCATGGCGCACGGCATGATCCCAGGTCTTGCTCCCCCAAGGTGACGGGGGATGACAATCCGGTGAACTCTGAGGTTCGGAGAGGACCATAGCAGGATCTGAGCGAAGCGCAAGAGGCGGCAACCGGGAGGCGGGGCGAGCAGCTCGACTCGGGCAGTTCAGGGGGTAGTTCAGAGCGGGACTACGCTCGCGGACATGTCAGTGCCCCACCCCGACGCCGTCCCCGCCCGGCCCGCGTTCACGGTCGATGTGCCCACCCTCGCCGACGCCCCGGCGCTCGCCCGCGTCCACGTCCGCGGCTGGGAGGTCGCCTACTCCCACGCACTGTCCGGAGCGGAGTGGTTCGGGGAGCCCGCGATCGCGCGGCGCCTTATGCACTGGACCACGTGGCTGACCCCGGGCACGCCCGCGGCCGACGAGGGCGAGTTCCGGGTGGGCCGCGACGCGCACGGCACCCCCGTCGGCCTCGCGGCCTCATGGCCGCCCCGCGATCCGGAGCCGGTGCGGGAGCGGGAGCTGTCGGTGCTGTACGTGCTGCCGGAATGGCACGGGACGGGCCTTGCGAAAGCGCTGGTCGAGTCGCTGATAGGGCAGGAACCGGCGAGCCTGTGGGTCGCGGAGGACAACGCCCGCGCGCAGCGCTTCTACGCGAAGCTCGGCTTCGTGGCCGACGGGGTCCGGCAGGTCGATCCGCGGTGGCCGCAGCTGCCGGATGTGCGGATGGTGCGCTGAGGGAGCGCCACCGCTCCACCAGCTCACCTCCTCAGCAGCTCAGCCCCCGAGAACCACCGAATCCGCGGTGAGCGCGCGGCACCGCTCGGACAGCGTGATCCCCAGTCCCGGCCGATCCGGGATGAGCATGCGGCCGTCCTTCGTCTCGAGCCGCTCCTCGAACAGCGGGTCCAGCCAGTCGAAGTGCTCGACCCACGGCTCACGGGGATAGGCGGCGGCGAGGTGGAGGTGGATCTCCATCGCGAAGTGCGGGGCGAGCTGCAGGCCGGCGTGGTCGGCGAGGGTCGCGAGCTTCAGGAACTGGGTGATCCCGCCAACGCGCGGCGCGTCCGGCTGGATGATGTCGCAGGCCCGGGCCTCGATCAGCCGCACATGCTCGGCGACGGAGGCGAGCATCTCGCCGGTCGCGATCGGAGTGTCCAGGGCGTCGGCGAGCTGGCGGTGGCCCTCGACGTCGTAGGCGTCCAGCGGCTCCTCGATCCAGACCAGGTTGAACTGCTCCATCCAGCGGCCCATGCGCAGCGCGGAGGGGCGGTCCCACTGCTGGTTCGCATCCACCATCAGCGGGGTGTCCTCGCCGATCGTCTCGCGGACCGCTTCGACGCGGGCGCGGTCCACGGCGGCGTCGGGGTGGCCCACCTTGATCTTGATGCCGCCGATCCCCTCGGCGAGGGAGCGTGCGGCGTTCTCGCGCACCTCCTCGAGCGGGGCGGAGAGGAAGCCGCCGGAGGTGTTGTAGGTGCGGACCGAGTCTCGATAGGCGCCGAGCAGCTTCGCGAGCGGGAGGCTGGCGCGCTTGGCCTTCAGGTCCCACAGCGCCACGTCGAGCGCGGCGAGCGCCTGGGTGGCGAGTCCCGAGCGGCCGACACTCGCTCCGGCCCACAGCAGCCGCTCGTACAGGCGCGGGATGTCGGAGGGGTCCTCGCCGATCAGGAGGTCCGCGACCTCCTTCGCGTGCGCATACTGGGCGGGGCCGCCACCGCGCTTGGAGTAGGAGAAGCCGACTCCCTCGAGGCCCTGCGCGGTCGTGATCTCGGCGAACAGCAGCACCACCTCGGTCATCGGCTTCTGCCGGCCGGTGAAGACCTTCGCGTCGCTGATCGGGGTGGGCAGGGGCAGCACCACGCTCGAGAGGCGGACGGAACGGATGGTGTCGGCGCTCATGCGAGGTCCTTCTGCGCAGTGGACTGACTGGTGGGCTGGTCGCCGGCGAGGGTGGTGCCGGAGAGGCGCTCGTGGTGGGTGACCAGGGCGGAGTGGTCGTCGCGGCCGTGGCCGGCGGCGATCAGTGCGGTCATCATCTCCCGCACCGCGGCGGTCAGCGGCAGGGATGCGCCGGAGGCGTGCCCGGTGGCGAGGGTGTTGTCGAGGTCCTTGATGTGCAGGTCGACCCGGAAGCCGGGGGCGAATTCGGCGCCGAGCATCTTCTGCGCCTTCTGCTCGAGGACGGCGGAACCGGCCAGGCCCCCGCGGATCGCGTCGAGCACCGCGGCGGGGTCCACCCCGGCGCTGCGGGCGAGGACGGCGGCCTCGCCGAGCACGGCGATGTTGACGGCGACGATCGCCTGGTTGGCGAGCTTGGCGATGTTCCCGGCGCCGACGGGGCCGACGTGGGTGACGGAGCCGCCCATCACCTCGAGCACCTCCCGGACTCGTTCGAGGTCCTCTGCGGCACCGCCGACCATGAACGCGAGGGTGCCGGCGATCGCGCCGGGCTCCCCGCCGGAGACGGGGGCGTCCAGGAAGGTCGCGCCGCGCTCGGCGAGGGCGTCCGCGAGCGTGCGGCTCGTGGCGGGGGCGATCGAGCTCATGTCCACGAGCAGCGAGCCCTCGCTCATGCCGCTCGCGACGCCGTTCTCGCCGAGGACGACGGCTTCGACGTCGGGCCCGTCGGGCAGCATCGTGAGGACGACGCTCGCCTGCTGGGCGACCTCTGCGGGACTCTGCGCGGCGGTCGCGCCCTCGGCGGCGAGCGCGTCGACCGCGGCGCGGGAGCGGTTGTGGACCACGAGCTCGTGGCCGGCGGCGAGGAGGTTGCGGGCCATGGGCAGGCCCATGATCCCCAGTCCGATGAATCCGATCTTCATGAGATGTCCTTCCAGGTCAGGTGCGGGGCAGTGCGTTCTGGGTCAGAGAGCGTGCGGGTCAGCGGGTGTGCGAGTCAGAGAGCGTGCAGGTGGGTGACGACGCGACCCAGCTCCTCGCGCAGCGCCGGGTCGACCTCGCGAGCGGGGGCGACCCCGTAGCCGGCATCGATGCCGAGGAGTCGCAGGCCCTCCTTGAGGACGAGCGGGAAGGTGGCGCGCGGGACGAGGCCGCGCAGCGGCACCAGCTCGGCCTGGAGGCGGGCGGCGGTCTCCAGGTCCCCGGCGCGGAAGGCGTCATAGATCCCGGCGACCACGCGCGGCGCGACGTTCGCGGTGGTGGCGATGGCTCCGTCGGCCCCGGCCTCGAGCGCAGGGAGGATGACGGTGTCACGCCCCATGAGGACGGAGAAGTCGTCGGGCCGTTCGGCGAGCAGCGTGCGGACACGGCCTAAGTCGCCCGAGGAGTCCTTGAGGCCGACGATCCCCTCGACCTCGGCGAGCTCGAGCACGGTGGCGAGGTCGAGCTGGACGTGGGTGCGCGGCGGGTTGTCGTAGAGAAGGACGGGCAGCTCGGTGCTGCCGGCGATCTGGCGGAAGTGCTCGAGCAGCTCGGACTGGGTGGGGGTCATGAAGTACGGGGTGAGGACGGAGAGCCCGGCGACGCCGCCGACCTCCTCGACCATGCGCGCGGTCCGAATGCACTCGCGCGTGGAGATCTCCCCGGCGCCGGCGAGGACGGGCACACGGCCGGCGGTGTGCTCGACGACGATCTCGACGACGCGGCGCTTCTGCGCGGCGTCCAGGCCGTAGATCTCCCCGCTGCTGCCCAGCACGAACACGCCGTGCACGCCGCGGTCGATGGTGAAGTCGAGGACCTGGCGCAGGCCGTCCTCGAGCAGCTCGCCGTCCTGATCCAGGGGCGTGACGAGGGCGGGGATGATGCCTGCGAACGTGGTCATGGCGGCTCCGATGCTGCGTGTCCGGGACGGCGGGGGCGCTGCCCGCGGTCGGCGGAGGCAGTGCGGGAAGACGACGGGAATGCGGTTGCCCTAGATTCACATATGTGGACACTGGAACACAAGAGGGACTCGCGAGAGATTCCGTCGGACGCCGTTCGCGGACGCGACGCGGACTATCCTCGGCGCATGACCAGCCCCGTGCCTCGCTCTGCACCCGCCCCGACGTCCGGGGCGCGCGAGGTGAAGTCCGCGGCCCGGACGATCGAGCTGCTCGAGCACCTCGCGGCCCGGCAGGGCACCCTCACCCGCCTGCGGGAGATCGCCGACGACCTCGGCTGGCCGCGCTCTTCCACCCACGCCCTGCTGCAGACCCTCGTGACCAGCGGCTGGGTGCAGACGGACCCCTCGGGCACCTTCTACTCGATCGGGATCCGCGCCCTGCTCGCGGGCACCAGCTACCTGGACCGCGACCCGCGAGTGCGGCTCGCGCATCCGATCCTCGCCGACCTCTCCGCCGCCCTCGGCGAGACTGTGCACCTCGC
>DAHVRS010000289.1 GCA_027322375.1 Brachybacterium sp.
CCGGTGCGGGCGAATCCAGGTCGTGGCGCAGCACGATGCCCCAGCCGGTGTCGGGGCCGGGCTGCGCAGGTCCAGGACGGACGCTGTGGGACTGGGCGCTGTGGGTCGTCTCGAAGGCGGGCGGTGCACTCTCGGGCAGGACGCTGGGGCTGTGCATATCGCCAGCGTAGGAATGGAAATGACTGTTCGGGAGAGGGACCGCTGAGACGTCCCCGGACCGCCGGACGGTGTTCGTCGGGCGGATGCCGCCCGGACACCCGAGGTGCCGGAGACGGGCCGGGGCGCGCCGGGGCAGGGGGTGTGTCGTGACGGCGTGGCGCCGGGTCAGGCCTCCTCGACGGCCTTCCGCAGGCTGCCCTCGGAAGCGGTGGCGATCTCGACGAGGGCCCCGTCGATCATGATCGCTGGGGTGCCCTGCGTGCTCTCCTGCGCCTCGGGCTCGACGACGTCCTGGATCCAGTCGACATAGGTCTCGTCCACGATGCAGTCGGTGACGTCCAGCCCGGTGGCCTCGAAGACGACGTCTGCGAGCTCCGCATCGTTCATCGACGGGCCGTTCGCATACTCGGCCATGAGCGCCTGCTCTGCATCGAACCAGGCTGAGGGGTCGCCGTAGCCGTCGGCGGCGTAGGCGCAGACCGCAGCGTTCGCGGCGCGGCTCGAGTAGCCGGTCGGGGAGGTCATCGAGTCGAGCATGGGGCGTGGGTGGATGCGCAGGGTGATCTCGTCGCTCTCCGCCATCGCGCGGGCATCCTCTCCGTTCGCTGCGACGAAGTCGGCGCAGTGCGGGCAGGCGAAGTCGAGGTAGATGTCCACGACGGGGCCGTCGCTGCTGCTCAGCTCAAGATATGGCTGGCCCTCCTCGACGCCCGGCGGGAGTCCGGAGCTGGTCGAGACGCCTCCGCTGGTGTCGGAACCGGTGACGGCGCGATAGAAGAAGACACCGGCGATGCCCGCGGCGACCAGCACGAGGACGACGAACAGGCAGACGGCGCCGATGACGATCGGGACCACCGGGGACTTGCGGGACGTGGGGGCGGACATGACGGTTCCTCGAGGTCGATGTCGGGGTGGACGTCGCGCGGCCGCATCCCGGCCGTGCGAGCAAGAGCCTACCTGCGGCGCTGCGCCCCGGCCCTTGTTGTCCCCGCCGGCGTTGGCACTGCCGTCATCGCCCGGGCACGGCACACTGGAGGAATGACTCGTTCCGGGGACCCGATCTCTTCCGCCGGGCCTGGCGCCGCGTCTGACACCGCCGCCGACGCCCCCGCCCTGTGGCGCACCCGCGCCGAGCAGCCCGGTGACGAGGGCGCGATGCGAGACCTGTTGCTCGCCGCCTTCGACGGGACGGAGGAGGCGGATCTCGTGGAGGCGCTGCGCGCTGACCCGGACGCCTGGATCGATGGGCTCTCGCAGGTCACGGTCGACGACGTGAGGGCAGGTGCTGGGGTGGGCGGGGCCGACGGCTGGGGCTCGGGCGAGCGGACCCTCGCCCAGGCGCTGCTGACCCGGGCGTATGTCGGCGGGGAGCCGGTGCTGCCGCGGGTGAGGGCCTCGCCGAGAACCTCGTCGTCGTGCTCGGCCACGCCGAGTACTACCCGCGTTTCGGCTTCCGCCCCGCCTCGCAGTTCGGGGTCACTGCGCCCTTCGACGTGCCTGACGAGGCGTTCATGGCGCTCGCCCTGGACTCGGAGCTGCCCACGCCCCGTGGCGAGATCGTCTACCCGTCGGCCTTCGGGGTGTGAGCGCGGCTCAGGGCGTGGAGCGGGCTCCGGAGTTGACGCCGGCTCAGGGCGGAAGCGCTGCTCAGCGCCCGAGAGCTGCTCAGGGCTGGAGCCGGTGCCGCTCCCAGGCGTCGGCCGCGGCGGGTCCTGCAGTGCGCGTGTAGACGATCCGGTCGTGCACGCGGTGCGCCCGGCCCTGCCAGAACTCGAAGCGCACGGGCCGGATCCGGAGCCCGCCCCAGAACTCCGGTCGCGGCACCTCCTGCCCCTCGAACCGGGCCTCGACCTCGACGTACTGTGCCTCGAGCGTCTCGCGTGAGTCGATCGGCCGGGACTGGTGCGAGGCCCACGCCCCGAGCTGCGAACCACGCGGCCGGCTCGCCCAGTAGGCGTCGGATTCCTCGTCCGGGACCGGCGTGACCGTGCCCTCGAGCCGCACCTGCCGCTGCAACGGGTACCAGGGCAGCAGCAGCGCGGCGCGCGGGCTCTCCACCAGCTCGTGCGCCTTGTCCGAGGCGAGATTCGTGTAGATCACGGCGCCGCGCGCATCGAGGCCCTTCAGCAGCACGGTGCGCGAGCGCGGCCAGGACGTGCCGTTCTCGTCCTGCGCGATCGTCGAGAGCACCACAGCGGTCGGGTCGGTGATGTCGCCGTGGCTCTCGCGGCGGTCGAAGGCCTCCTGCAGCCAGGCGTCGAACAGCGTCAGCGGGTCCGCCGGGGCGTGGTCCGCGAGGGCGCCGGCGAGATAGTCGATGCGGTCTCCCGCGAGACGGTCCGAAGCGCTGGTCATGCCCCGATCCTAGGACCGGATCACCCCGGCGAGGCGCGTCGGCCCCGCTGCGGCACCGTCCCGGCCCGCCGCGGCACCGTCCCGACCCCGCCGCGGACTCGCCCCGGCCCCGCTCTCACCGAGTTCGACATCTGGACCGCTTCCCGCGTCGCGAAGCGGTCCAGATGCAGGACTGGGTGGGCCTACGGGGTCAGGAAGGGAGGGCGGGGTCGCCGTCGGCGATGGCGCGCAGCGCGGCCAGATGCGCGGAGAACGCCGCGTGGCCAGCCACGGTGAGCGAGACCCAGGTGAGGCGGCGGGCGTCGTTGCGCACGGGTGAGAACTCCTTGCAGGTGGAGACCAGGCCGGCATCGCTCAGCAGCTTGAGGTTTTTCGAGAGGTTCGCGTCCTTCAGCTGCAGGGTGTCGCGCAGGACGGCGAACTCGATCTCGTCCACGCCGCGCAGCAGACCGCAGATCCGCAGTCGCACCGGCGCATGGATCAGCTCATGGAACTCGGGCTCGGGTGTCCCGCCGGAACGGGCGGGACTGTGGCCCCTCGACACGTCGTCGTTCATCGCCGCGTGGGGGAGGGAGGGGGATCTGCGATCTCGGAGCGCAGCACGGCGTCGTACCGCCGGCCCAGCAGCACGGTCGCGGCGACTCCGAGGGTGGCCGGCAGCAGCACCCACCACTGCGGCAGTGCGGCGAGCTTCAGCGCCACCCCGGAGACCATCAGCAGGGCAAGCACTGCCAGGATCAGCAGCAGCATGCGACGACTGCGCGGACCCGCTGGGCGCGTCATCGAGATCCGGTAGCGGGATGTGTAGGCCCGCATGAGGAACGGAATGCAGACGATGACCAGCACGATCATCGTGATGCCAAGGATTCCCGGCAGTGACTGCCCCACGATCGCCCCGGCCGCCAGGATGCCGAGCGTCAGGTGGTACCACCACGGGGATTCCAGGCGCCCGGCGAGCTGCGCGGCGTCGGCGTCCAGCGCATCCAGCGCGGCGCGTGCCTCCTCGGCGGTGGGCGGCGGCGCTCCGGGGTCAGGTCGGCTCGACATGTCGCTTTCCATGACGGAAAGTCTATGGTTCACTTCGCGGGTTGGCAAGTGACTGAGTGGCGGCCCCACCGTTCTCGGCGGATCGAGCTCGACATCTGGACCGCTTCATGACGCGGGGAGCGGTCCCCATGCAGGAGTGGGTTGCGGGTGCGGTGAGGTCGCGGTGGGGCAGTGCCGCGGGGATGTCGGGGCGTGGGATCGCAGCGGGGTGTCGAGGGGTGCGGTCGGGTCGCGGCGGCTCAGGCGCCGTGGAGCAGGCCGAGCAGTCCGAAGCGATGCGCGGGGGCGTGTGCTCGGGTGCGGGAGCGGTGGCGGCCGGTCCGTGCGGGCCTGCGGGCGGGTGCTGAGGGGGCTGAGGCGATCTCGGCGGCAGGCGATGTGCGGCGCGCGCTGACGCCGGGCCGTGCGGTGCGGGACCGCTGGGTGCGGAGGGTGCGGAGCGCGTCGGCGTCACCCCACTCCTCGCGCAGCGGGCGGTAGATGAGCAGCGGGTCGGAGGTGGCTCGGGTGCGGCTGGTGGCGATGGTGGAGTTCTTCATGTCCTCCACGATCTGCCGCGCAGGTGTGCCAGCGCGTCCCTCCGACGGTGCGAGGTGCTCCACCGCCGGGATGATCCTCGCGGCGGCGAGGTGCGACCGTGGGGTCAGAGGAGGGGCGGCCGGCGGCGACGCTGCGGCGCGCCTGCCAGTTCGGGCCGACGCCAAGGGCTGGACGCGCCCGCCACCTCAGACCGGCGGCGCCGACTCCTCGATGCGGTCCCGCGCGGCGCGCAGACCAGCGAGGATCTCCGCTTCATGTGCGGGGGAGTGACGCTCCAGCGGCACCGAGCAGCTGATCGCGTCGACCGCCTCGCGGTCGTAGCGCAGCGCCATCCCGTAGCAGCGCAGCCCCTCGGTGTTCTCCTGCACCTCGAGCGCGTACCCGCGCTCCGCAGTCGCGGTGAGCTCCGCCTCGAGCGCCGGTGGGTCGGTGAGCGAGAAGCGGGTCAGCGGCGGCGGCAGCTCCGCGGGAACGGCCGCACGGTTCTCGGCGAGGATCGCGCGGCCGAGCGCGGTGTGCACGGCCGGTAGGCGCCGACCCACCCGCGGCATCACCCGCGGGTACTCGCGTGACTCGACCGTGTCGAGGTAGACCACCTGGTCGCGGTCCAGGCGGG
>DAHVRS010000316.1 GCA_027322375.1 Brachybacterium sp.
GCGGTGCGCACCGCTTCGACCCGGTCGCCGCGTCCATGGCCGAGGAACTCCCAGCCGCGGAAGGCAACGCCGCTGAGGTGGGACCCGGCGTGCTTGGCGGGCGCGACCTGCACCGCCCGCCGTGTCCCGCGCTCGACGGGGGTGGGCAGCGGCATCCACGCGGCCGGGTCCACGCCCTTCTCCCCCGTCAGCTGGTTCACAGCCCTGCCAGTCGCCGGATCGTGGCCGAGATAGCCGAGCACGCCGTGGACGAGCGGGGCGAGGCCGGTGTGGAGGGAGACCATGGCGCTCGCCGTCGTGGACGGAGCGACCGTGCGGATCCGCTCGGTGACGTCCTCGAGACGCCGCAGCGTCGGCGTGAGCGCACGGTGGGCGGCAAGCAGCTCCGCCCCGGCCCCGTCGAGCACGACCACGAGGTCGCGGCCCGGACGCGGCTGCTCGAGGAGCGGGGGGAGCACGTCGAGCAGGCCCGGCCGCTCCCCCGCGGTGAAGGGCGGGGGCAACAGGTCCGCGGGCCAGCTGCTCGCGGTCGCCGCAGCTGAGTCGTTCACCTGGCTGTTCTCCCGGCTGGTCTCGCTGCTGTTCACGCGCTCGCGGCGTCGATCGCGTCGACCAGGAGGTCGTGGAAGTCGAGCGCCGCGTGGACGGCGGAGCTTCCGTCGGCCAGGGAAGAGACCCGCAGGGCGAGGTCGGAGGGGGCGAGGGTGCCGGTGTAGCCGTGGTCGAGCTGGCAGCTGGGGTCCTCGCAGACCGCGCGCTCGAGGTCGATGCGGCGGCTGCCGTCCCAGCTGATCCCGAGCGTGATCTCGGACTCGGTGCCGGGGTTCTCCTTCCCGTCGGTATCGAAGACCTGGGAGAGGCCGGTCGCGGTGATGCGCCGCAGCGCAATCCGCTCGGTGGTGGAGACCACCTGGCTGGGGTTCAGCGCATCGGCGGGATCGTCATCGAGATGGGTGACGATCAGGTGGGTGGCGGTGAGCACCACGACGGTGAGGTGGCGGCGCACCTCGGGGCCGTCGAAGGTGGTCTCGGGCCGGACGAGATGGGCGACGGGCCGGGCTCCGCGCAGGGAGCGCTCCAGGCTCTGCGCGGCCGTCTGCGGGAAGTACCCGGCGGTCTCGAGGTCCGCGCGCAGGGCGGCGGGAAGTACGGGGGTCATCGTGCCATCCTCCCATGTCGGGGCGTGCGGGGAGCTCTCAGCTGTGGACGGACGGAGGTGCGCTCTCGCGCCTCGTCGAGAGGCCCGGCAGGCCCCAATACCGGCGTGCGCTCAGCCAGGTGCGGGCCCGGCGAGGACGCGGCGCGCCCCGTCGGTGCGGTTCGGCGCCGGGCGCAGATGGATGCGGGCGCTGACGACGGTCAGTCCCTCCTGCGCGACGAGCACCGGGTACAGCTCAAGGGAGGAGGCCTCCGGCACGTCCTCCGCGAGCAGGCCGATGCGCACCACGAGGTCGGCGAGCGCGGGCCGGTCCGCGGGCGGGAGGCCGCCGCGGCCGCGCAGCTTCACGGCGGAGGCGGGCGCGTCGACGAGCTCCGTCGCGGCACGCTCGGAGAAGGGCGGGATCGCGTAGGCGATGTCGTCCAGGAGGTCGGTCGCATCGCCCGCGACGGAGAGGGAGACGACGGGACCCAGGGACGGGTCCTCGACGCTGCGCACCACCATCGGCACCCCGGCCGGGGCCATCGCCTGCAGCTCGAGCGGGGCGGAGGAGAAGGCGAGATCGGTGCGCATCTCGTTGAGGGCGTGGCGGAGCTGGGCCGCGTCGGTGATGCCGAGGCGCACCCCGCCGAGATCCGCGCGGTGGCGCAGCACGGGATCGCTGCTCTTCAGCGCGAGGGGGTAGCCGATCTCCTCGGCGACGGCGAGAGCGTCCTCCTCATGGTGGACGGTCCGGGCGGGGAGCACGTCGATGCCGTAGTGGCGCAGCAGAGCAGCTCCCTCTTCGGGCGGGAGGGTCGTGCCGTCCTCGCCCGAGCGGTCCAGGGCCTCCTCGACGAGCCGGCGCGCGGCGGCGCGGTCGATGTCCTCGCGCTGAGCGGGCTCCTCCTCGTCCACGCGCGGGCGCTGCGCGGCGCGGAGCATGCCCGCGCTCGTCCGGACCACGGAGTAGGGCGTGGCGTGCACGGGCGGCAGGGCGCTGTCGGCGCGGACCTGCGACTGCACGGCGGCGACGCGCTCGACGGAGGAGACCAGGCACACCAGCAGCACCACCTCCGAGTGGCGAGCGATCTGGGCCATCTGGCGCAGGATCTCGACGAGGTCACCGCGCTGGGCATCGAGGATCCCGGCGACCACCACATCGACCTCGCCGAGCGCCGCCATGGAGGTGAAGGCGCGCTGGAGGAGGCGAGGGTCCGGGGAGAGGGGGACGGAGCGGTTGTCGGCCACGATCCGCAGACCCGCCATGTCGGCCGCGCCGCGCAGGGATGCGCCGAGCGCAGCGGTGTTGGACAGCAGACCGACGCGGTCACCGAGCGGGAGGCCCTGGCGGCCGATCGCGTCGACGATATCCAGGAGGTGGTCCACGCCGGTGGCCTGGACGACGCCGGCGGAGTCGAGGACCTGGTCGATCGCACGGCGCGGCAGGGTCGAGCGGCGCACATCGTGGCCGGGCGGGAGGTGGGACTCGCTGCCCGGGGGGCGCAGCACGATCAGCGGGGTGGTGCGGGTCAGGCGCCGGGCGATGCGCGTGAACTTGCGCGGATTGCCCATCGACTCCAGCGCCAGGCCGATCACGCCCACGTGCTTCTCGTCCTCCCAGTGCTGGAGGGTGTCGTTGAGGGAGACATCCGCCCGGTTCCCGACGCCGACGAACTCGTGCAGCGCGATCCCGCGGGAATCCACCCCGGCCAGGAGCATCGCGGACAGGGCGCTGGACTGGCCGGCGAGCGCGACCGGGCCAGGGCGCGGCATGGCGGGAGCGAGGGAGAGGGAGATCGGGTCCTCGCCGGTGCGGAGGAAGCCGAGGGAGCCGGGGCCCAGCAGGCGCAGCCCGAGGCGTCGCGCGGTGGCGACGAGGTCGCGCTGGAGCTGACGGCCCTCGGCGCTGTCGGGGAAGCCCTCGGTGGGGATGACGACGCTGCGCACGCCGATCTCGGCGCACTTCTCGATCGCGGCGCGGCATGCCTCGGGACGCAGCGCGATGACGGCGAGGTCGACAGTGCCGGGCACATCGGTGATCTTCGACCAGACGCGGTATCCGCGCAGCTCGAGCGCATCGCGGGCGACGAGATGGACGGCCCCCTCATAGCCGGAGGCCTCCAGCGCGGTGAGGAAGCGTCCGCCCACGGAGTCCGCGCGGGAGGAGACGCCGACCAGCAGCACGGAGCGGGGGTGGAGGAGCCGCTCCATCGCGCGGGCCTCGGCACGGTGCTCGCGCTCGGCCATGACGGCGAGGGAGCGGGCGGTGGGATCGATGCGGAAGGACACCATGACCACGCCGTCGTCGAGCATCCGCTCCACGTCGAAGCCGGTCTCGGTGAAGACCTTGAGCATCTTCGTGTTCTCCGGCAGGACCTCCGCGGTGAAGCGGTTGATGCCGCGCTCCCGGGCGGCGGCCGCGAGATGCTCGAGCAGGACAGAGGCGAGCCCGGTGCGCTGGCGGTGGTCGGAGACGTTGAAGGCGACCTCGGCGCTGCGCGCATCGATCCGGTCGTAGCGGCCCACGGCGATGATCTCCTGGCCCACGAGGACCACGAAGGCGACCCGGTCGTCATGGTCGACGTGGGTGAAGCGCTCGAGGTCCCGCGGGGACAGGCGCGGCATCGGCGCGAAGAAGCGCAGATAGCGGGAGTGCTCGGACTGACGCTGGTGGAACTCCTGGAGCGCCTCGGCGTCCTCGGGGAGGATCGGGCGCAGATGGGCGGCGGAGCCGTCGCGCAGGGCGATGTCCGCCTCCCAGTGCGCGGGATAGACAGGACCGTCCTGCTCGTCGTCCCGGAGCCTCCGGCGCAGGGAGCGCAGGCCATCGCGTCGTTCCGCCATGGCCGGATCCTATCCTCGCCCGGTCCCGGTTGACGGGATTCACGTCCCGTCCACGCGCCGGGATCCCGGGATCAGGGCCGGTCATGCGACATGATGTCGGCATGGCCCGTTCCCGAAGCACCACGCCGAGCGCCGGT
>DAHVRS010000319.1 GCA_027322375.1 Brachybacterium sp.
GGATCCATACCCGGATCGTATCGGTACTGCATCACGCGGCACTGCGGCGACGGACCCGCCCGGATCGGGCATCATGGCGCGGTGAGCACCCCTGCCGCCCCCGCACCCCGCGCCCGGCTCGACGACCTCGTCGCCGGGACGTCGCTGCAGTTCGACCGCTTCACGCGCGAGATCCGGGCGCTGCGGACCGAGGAGGTGCGCCCCGTGCTCGCCGAGATCGAGCAGGCCGTCGACTCCGGGTCCTGGGCGGTGCTGATGCTCGCCTACGAGGCTGCCGCCGGGCTCGACCCCGACGCGCACGTCCACCCCGGTGACGGGACGGTGCCGCTGGTGTGGGCAGGGATCGCGGACGCCCCGGACCCGGACCCTTCCCCGCTCACCCCCGCCGGCGGCTACACGCTCGCGCCGTGGCGGCCCGACTGGACCCGCGCCGAGCACGCCGAGAAGGTCTCCGCGGTGCGCGCCGCGATCGCCGAGGGCGAGACGTACCAGACGAACCTCACCACCCGGCTCCGCTCCCGCCTCGAGGGCGACCCCTACGGTCTCTACGGCGACCTCGCCCACCGCCAGCGCGGCGCCCACCACGCCTATCTCGACCTGGGCGACGCCGTGATCGTCAGCGCGAGCCCCGAGACCTTCCTGACCTGGGACGGCACCGAGATCACCACCGCCCCCATGAAGGGCACCGCCGTCCGCACCGGCGATCCCGCGAGGGACCGGGCGGCGCGGGAGGCGATGGCGGCGGGGGAGAAGGACCGCGCCGAGAACGTCATGATCGTGGACCTGCTGCGCAACGATCTCGCGCGCCTCAGCGAGCCCGGCAGCGTCCAGGTCACCGAGCTGCTCGGCGTCGAGGAGTACCCGACCGTGTTCCAGCTCGTCTCGCGCCTGCGCGCCCGGACCCTGCCCGGCACGGGCCTCGCCGGCGTGCTCGAGGCGATGTTCCCCTGCGGCTCGATCACCGGCGCCCCGAAGCTCTCCACCATGGCGCTGATCCGCGAGCTCGAGGACACCCCGCGCGGTGTGTACTGCGGGGCGCTCGGCGTCCTCGCACCCGGCATAGCGGGGGAGCCGGCGCGGGTGAGTCTCTCCGTCGCGATCCGCACCGTCGTGGTCGACAGGCGCGACGGCGCCGCCGTCTACGGCGCGGGTGGTGGCGTGACCTGGGGTTCCACGGCAGACGGGGAGTACGACGAGCTCCTCGCGAAGGCCGCGGTCCTCCCCACAGGCCAGCGGGAGCCCTTCGCGCTGCTGGAGACCTTCGCGGTGCGGGGCGGGCAGGCACAGCACCTCGGGCGCCATCTGCACCGGCTGCGCGACTCCGCCGCGCACTTCCGCATCGGGATCGACGAGACGGCGCTCGAGGCCGCGCTCGCGCAGGTCGCGACGCTGACGGGCGAGCAGCTGGTGCGGCTGCGGCTGGGGCTGGACGGGAGCTGCGCCATGGAACCGCGCCCGCTCCTGCCCGCACCGGAACCGGTGCGCCTCGCGCTCGACGTCCAGCCGACTGCTTTCCCCGCCGGGCTCAGCACCTACAAGACCACCGTGCGCGACCACTTCGACGCCGCCCGTTCTCGGCACCCCGGAGCCGACGACGTCATCCTCTGCGGCGCCCACGGCCGGCTCGTCGAGACCACCATCGCGACCCTCGCCGTGATGCTGGACGGCACCTGGTGCACACCACCGCTCGCTGATGGCTGCCTCGACGGGGTGGGCAGGCGGCTCGCCCTCGAGAGCGGCCAGCTCGTGGAGCACCCGCTCACCGCCGAGGCCCTGGCGCAGGCGGAGGAGATCGCCGTGCTCAGCTCCGCCCGTGGGTGGCGTCGGGCGGTGCTGCTGACGGGCTGAACCCGCTCGCCCCCGCGCCACCCGCCTGCCGTCGGCCGGGTGTCCATGGGGAGTCCTCCCCATGTCCGCCCCCGCCGGCCCGGCATAACGTGCCTGGAGGAGCAGTGCGGTCGAGGAGGAGAGCATGAACAGCGGGATCACGCCGGAGCAGGGCCAGGAGCAGCCGGGCCACGAGCTGCAGCAGGGGCCGGGGAGTGCGCCGCGGGTCACCGCGCTGCCGGGCCCTTCGCGCCTGGTGCGGATCAGCGAGGAGTCCTTCGCGCTCGTGCGAGCGATCGCGCTGGAGGAGGAGCCCGCGCAGGAGCTCACCGAGGCGCAGGCCCTCGAGCTAGAACGCGCAGGTCTGCTCACCGAGTCTCCGTCGGCCGTCGACGATCTCGTCCTGGACTCGCACTGGGAGCAGCTGCTGCGCAGCGGTCTGCGCTCCCCGATCGGTGCGGAGCTGGTGTGCGTGGACGGGGACCGAGGTTGGACCACCACGCTGCGGATCGCTGGACGGTTCGTGCTGGTCATCGACCAGGAGCACGAGGTCACTGCCGATCAGAGCACGGTGCGGCTAGGCCGGCGCTCCAGCGGGATCCTGCTGGGCCTGGCCACGATCGAGCACCTCGGCGCGCTCGTCCAGGCCCTCGTCCCGCAGCGCCCCGCCTTCACCGACGCTGAGCCCGCCCCCGCCCCGGAGCGCCTCGCTGATGCCCCTGCGGTCGCGGAGGTCCAGATGGTCGTCGTCTCCTCCCCGACCCCGGAGGAGACCACCGTGGGCGGCGGCTCCTGGTATGCGCTGGGAGAGCACGGTGAGCAGCTGGCCGTGCTGGTCCACGGCGAGGACGGGGTCGAGGCGCGTGAGGCTGTGCGCGGTTCCCTCGCCGCGGCGCTGTGCGCGAAGGTGGTCGGCGCGATCGACCACGTCACCGGCCACGCGGCAAGGAGGGCCGCCTGATGGTGTTCCTGGGAATGGACACCGCTGAGGTCACCGGCCAGTCCGACGCGCTCGCGCAGGCAGCGCGGCGGCTCGAGGGGATGCTCGGCGACCTGCACGGCACCGTGCACTCCGCGAGCTGGGCCGGGCCCGACGCGGACGCCTTCCGTGCGGACTGGGAGCAGACACGCCACCGCGCAGAGCACCTCGTCGTCTCCGGGCTCGAGGACCGCTCTCGCGAGCTGAGGCAGCACGTCGAGGAGCAGGACCGCGCCTCCGCGCGCGATGACGGCGGCGGCTGGTTCGACGACGTCATGGACTGGCTCGGTGACACCACCGAGGACATCGTCGACGGGATCGGCGACGGGCTCGAATGGCTCGGGGACAAGGTCGGTGAGGGCCTGGACTGGCTGGGGGACCGGATCGGGGAGGGCCTGGACTGGCTCGGGGACCGGGTCCAGGACGGCAAGGACGCGATCCGCACCGCGTTGGGCGCCGTGCGGGACTTCGAGTGGCCGCGCGTCACGGAGCTCCTGGTCGACGGGGCGACCGGGGTGGTTCGCGGCGCGAACGGCCTGATCGAGCTGGTGACAGGGAAGGACCACCACTGGGCCGACGACGGCACCGGCTACGCCGACGCCCCGGTCCCGGTCACGGGGGAGGAGTCCGGCCTCGTGCCTCCGAGCGACCTCTCTCAGATCATCGCGAACACCAACACCACCTACGGCGACAAGGAGACCGGCGAGGTCTCGATGAGCGTGGTCGGCGACCCACCCACCGGTGTGATCGTCAACATCCCCGGCACCGAGAAGTGGGGGCTCACGGCGGGCGACAACCCGATGGACCTCACCGGCAACGCTCTGCAGGCGGGCTCCCGCGGCTGGTCCGCCGGCGCTCAGGCCACGGCCGACGCCATCGCGCAGCTCTATGCGGACAACAACATCCCGCCCGGCACCCCGCTGATGCTCAACGGCCACTCGCAGGGCGGGATGATCGCCTCGAGCCTCGCCGCGAACGAGGAGTTCGCCTCGCAGTACAACCTCACCAACGTCATGACCTACGGCTCGCCGGTGGACAACTATGAGATGCCCTCGCACGTGAACCAGCTGAACATCCAGCACAGCGGGGATGCGGTGCCGAAGATCGACCTCGGAGGGCTCGCCCTCGGGCCGGGAGGCGGCGGCAGTGACGAGGCGACGAACATCGTCCTGGACAGTCCGGGATCTCATCCCTTCGACTTCGGCACCAACCACAGCGGCGGTGAGTACCAGAACTCGGTCCAGACCCAGTTGCAGGACCCGAACTCGCAGCTCTCGCAGTACAACCAGGACCCGAGCCTCGCGCCCTTCCTCACGAGCGATCCCGGGAACGTCCAGCACTACACCTCGGGCGTCCACCGCGACCACGGCGATG
>DAHVRS010000290.1 GCA_027322375.1 Brachybacterium sp.
CCAGGGCGGGTACGACTACGACGGCGGCCCCACCGGCACCGGTGACCAGGACGGGACGGGCCGCTGAGATGGCAGTGGACCAGCCCCGGATCGAAGCAGCCGTGCGGGAGATCCTCTCCGCGATCGGCGAGGACCCCGACCGCGACGGCCTGCTCGACACCCCCGCCCGGGTGGCGCGCATGTACGCGGAGGTCTTCCATGGCCTCTCGCAGGATCCCCGTGAGCCGCTCTCGACGGTCTTCGCGATCGAGCACCAGGAGCTCGTGCTCGTGCGCGACATCGCCTTCCACTCGATGTGCGAGCACCACCTGCTGCCCTTCCACGGCACCGCGCACGTGGGCTACATCCCCGGCGATGGGGGCGTCACGGGGCTGAGCAAGCTCGCGCGCCTGGTCGAGGTGTACGCGCGTCGACCCCAGGTGCAGGAGCGCCTCACCTCCCAGGTCGCGGACGCGCTGATGGACGAGCTCGGCGCGGGCGGCGCGATCGTCGTGGTCGAGGCGGAGCACATGTGCATGTCGATGCGGGGCGTGCGCGCCGCGGGCGCCCGCACCATCACCAGCGCCGTGCGCGGGATGCTGCGGGACAACCCCAGCACGCGCGGCGAGGCCATGGCCCTCCTCCACAACGGCCGGTGAGCCCCGTGGCCGCGGACCGCCTGCGCCCCGAGGGGCTCCCTGACCGCCTCGGCGGCGACGAGACCCTCGTGATGGGCGTCCTGAACGTCACCCCGGATTCCTTCTCCGACGGCGGTGAGTACGCCGACACCCCCTCCGCGATCGCGCACGGCCGGGCGCTCATCGCCGCGGGCGCCGCGATCGTCGACGTGGGCGGGGAGTCCACCCGTCCCGGCGCCCCGCGCGTGGACGAGGACGAGGAGCTGCGCCGCGTCCTGCCCGTCGTCGAGGCGCTCAGCGCCGAGGACGTCGTGGTCAGCGTCGACACCATGCGCGCCTCCGTCGCGGCGGCGAGCGTCGAGGCGGGCGCCCTCATCGTCAATGACGTCTCCGCCGGCCGGGCCGATGTGGACATGGGACGCGAAGCCGCTCGCCTGCGCACCCGTGCCGGCACTCCGCCGGTCTTCATCGCCATGCACTGGCGCGGCCACAGCGACGTCATGAACGAGCTGGCCGTCTACGAGGACGTGGGCCCCGAGAGCGCCGCCGAGCTCGCCGAACGGCTCGACGCGCTGCGGGAGGCCGGAGTCGAGGACCGCTTCCTCGTCGCCGATCCTGGGCTCGGCTTCTCGAAGACGGGGGAGCAGAACTGGCGACTGCTCGCCGAGTGGGACACGATCGCCTCCCACGGCCTGCCGATCCTCATCGGCGCCTCCCGCAAGCGCTTCGTCAGCTCGCTCGGCGTGGACCGCGACCAGGCCACCGCCGCGATCAGCGGCTACAGCGCCCGACAGGGCGCCTGGGCGGTGCGCGTGCACGACGTCGCCCCGTCGCTCGCCGCAGCGAAGGTCGGGGACATGCTGAGAAGGAGCGGACGATGAGCACGCACGTCACCAGCGCCGAGCGCCTGGACCGGATCGAGGTCGACGGGATCCGCGCCTGGGGCCACCACGGCGTGCTCGCGCAGGAGAAGCAGCTCGGCCAGGAGTTCATCGCCGACATCGTCCTGCACGTCGCGACCGCCCCGGCGGGCCGCACCGACGCGCTCGCGCGCACGGTGAACTATGCCGAGGCCGCCGCCGCCGTGCAGGAGGAGCTGCTCGCCGGACCGCACGACCTCGTCGAGACCCTTGCCGAAAGGATCGCGCAGAGGATCCTCACCGATACCGGCGCGCCGCTCGTGCGGCACATCGGCGTCACCGTGCACAAGCCCGCGGCGCCCGTCGGCCTGCCCGTCGGCGATGTGCGCGTGCGCATCGAGCGGGACGCCCCAGCGGTTCACGCAGTGCTCGCCCTCGGCACGAACCTCGGTGAGCGGGAGGAGCACCTCCGCGCCGCGCTGGCACTCATCGCAGGGACCGAGGGGATCGAGGTCGAGTGGACCTCGCCCGTGCACGAGACCGCGCCCGTCGGCGGCCCGGACGGGCAGGGCGCCTTCCTCAACGCCGTCATCGGGGTGCGCACCGTGCTCAGCCCCTTCACTCTGCTCGAGGTGGCTCACCGCGCTGAGCGCGCCGCGCATCGCGAGCGGCTCGTGCGCTGGGGGCCGCGCACCCTGGACGTCGACGTGATCACCTACGGGGAGTTCACCAGCGAGGACGAGGATCTCACCCTCCCGCACCCGCGCGCCCATGAGCGGGCCTTCGTGCTCGCGCCCTGGCATGACGCCCGCCCCGAGGCGGCGCTGCCCGGCCATGGCCCGATCGCTGCGCTGCTCGAGGCGGCACCCGACCGCGACGGCCTGCACGCTGGGCCCGCGATCGAGGGATTCGATCGTCCGTGAGACCGCTGAGCATCTCCGTTCTGCTGCTGATCGCGGTGGTCGGCGCGGGATTCGGCGCGCAGCTGCTCGAGACCCTCTCCGCGCGCGGCCACACCCTCCCGCTCGCCGGCTGGCTCACCACCGTGGTGCTCGCCGTGCTGTGCGCCGTGCTGCTCGGTGCGGGGCTGCCGCTGCGCCGCTACATGCTCGAGAGCGCGGAGCGGAAGGAGCACCCGAGCTTCGCGCCGCGCCGCCACCAGATCGATCTGCCGACCGCCTATCGCACGGTCCTGCTCGCCCGCGCCTGCGCCTACACCGGCGCCGTGGTGGGCGGCATCTTCACCGGCCAGGCCCTGTTCCTCGCCGTGACCGGGATCGGTGACCCTCTGCTGGGCCTGCTGCCCACGGCGGCCGCGGCGCTCGTGGGCCTCGTGCTCGGCGTGCTGGGCGTGATCGTCGA
>DAHVRS010000323.1 GCA_027322375.1 Brachybacterium sp.
GGGATCGCGGGCGGCTCCGGCGGCGGAGCCGTGTCCCTGCTGCTCGCGGCCTCCGATCCCACGATCTCCGCAGCCCTGGTCGCGGCCTACTTCTGCACCTTCGACGCGAGCTTCTTCTCGATCCGGCACTGCCCCTGCAACATCGTCCCGGGGGCGCTGCCGGGGCTCGAGATGGCGGACATCGCCGCGCTGATCGCCCCGCGCCCGCTGATCATCGAGGCGGGGGAGCGCGACCACATCTTCCCGATCGCCGCGACCCGGGAGGCGTTCGCGCAGCTGGGCCCGGTGTGGGAGGCGCTGGCCGCGCACCCGCCGGAGCTCGTGGTCACCCCCGGCGGTCACGCCTTCCGGGCCGAGCGCTCCCTCGAGGCGCTGCGCGAGCATCTGGTCGGAGACGCTGCGTCGTCCGAGTGACAAGATCGCGGGTTCGCGCCCAAGGGTGGGGGGAACGTCCCCTCCTGTCGTACGGTGAACCGTGTGTTGGCGGCTGCACCCCGCGAGGGGACGCGCGCGGCACCCGAGACCTCAGTCCCTGTCCCTTCGACGATTGTGAATCCCCTTATGCAGGTAGCTGCCCGCAACAAGCTGTCCGCTCCTCCTCGCCTGGCCAAGAACGGCCTGCGCATCACCCCGCTCGGCGGCCTCGGCGAGGTCGGCCGCAACATGACCGTGTTCGAGCACCACGGCAAGCTGCTCATCGTGGACATCGGCGTGCTCTTCCCCGAGGACCACCAGCCCGGCATCGACGTGATCCTGCCGGACTTCACCTCGATCCGCGACCGCCTCGACGACATCGTCGGCATCGTGCTCACCCACGGCCACGAGGACCACATCGGCGGCGTCCCCTACCTCCTCAAGGAGCGGGCCGACATCCCGCTGTACGGCTCGGAGCTGACCCTCGCCTTCATCACCGCGAAGCTCAAGGAGCATCGCATCACCCCGAAGACCATGCAGGTCAAGGCCGGGGACCGCCAGAAGGCCGGGCCCTTCGACCTCGAGTTCGTCGCGGTGAACCACTCCATCCCGGACTCCCTGGCGGTGTTCATCCGCACCTCCGCCGGCTCCGTGCTGCACACCGGCGACTTCAAGATGGACCAGTTCCCTCTCGACGGCCGGATCACCGACCTGCGCGCCTTCGCGCGCCTGGGCGAGGAGGGCGTGGACGTGTTCCTCACCGACTCGACCAACGCCGAGGTCCCCGGCTTCACGATGAGCGAGCGGGACCTCACCCCCGCGATCGACCAGGTCTTCGCGACCTCGCCGCGCCGCGTGATCGTCTCGAGCTTCGCCAGTCACGTCCACCGCATCCAGCAGGTGCTCGACGCCGCCCACGCCAACGGTCGCAAGGTCGCCTTCGTGGGCCGCTCGATGGTGCGCAACATGAAGATCGCGCGCGAGCTCGGCTACCTCTCCATCCCGCGCGGCCTGGTCGTCGACTTCCGCAAGATCCAGTCGATGCCCGATCACAAGATCACCCTGATCTGCACCGGTTCCCAGGGTGAGCCGATGGCGGCGCTGGCGCGCATGGCCAACGGCGACCACCAGATCCAGGTGGGCGAGGGCGACACCGTGCTGATGGCCTCCTCGCTGATCCCTGGCAACGAGAACGCGATCTACGGGATCATCAACAAGCTCATCGACCTCGGCGCGAACATCGTCCACAAGGGCAATGCGAAGGTGCACGTCTCCGGCCACGCGAGCGCCGGCGAGCTCGTGTACTGCTACAACATCGTGGGGCCGAAGAACGTGCTGCCGGTGCACGGCGAGTCCAAGCACCTGCACGCCAACGCCGACCTCGCCCGGAAGACCGGTGTGCCCGAGGACCGCGTGGTCGTCGGCTTCGACGGCGTGGTCGTGGACCTCGTGGACGGGAAGATCAAGGTCGCCGGCAAGGTCGACGCAGGCCTCGTCTACGTGGACGGCCAG
>DAHVRS010000359.1 GCA_027322375.1 Brachybacterium sp.
GGAGATGGTGGTGGCCCAGGCATGGAACTCCTGGCCCACCGTCATCGGGACCGCATCCTGCAGCTGGGTGCGTCCCATCTTCAGGACCGAGGAGAACTCCTCGCCCTTTGCGCGCAGCGTGGTGATCAGATGGTCCATCGCCTCCGCGAGCGCGGGGAAGGACAGCATGATCGTCAGCCGTATCGCGGTGGGGTAGACGTCGTTCGTGGACTGGCCGAGGTTCACGTGGTTGTTCGGGTGCAGCAGGTCGTACTGTCCCTTCCCATGCCCCATGATCTCCAGGGCACGGTTCGCGATCACCTCGTTGGCGTTCATGTTCGTGCTCGTACCCGCACCGCCCTGGATCATGTCCACGATGAAGTTCTCGTGCAATGCACCGCCCACGATCTCCTCGCAGGCCTGATCGATCGCGGCGAAGCGCTCGTCGTCCAGTGCGCCCAGGCGGTGATTGGCCCGGGCCGCGGCCCGCTTGACCTGGGCGAGCGCCTCGATCATCCGGGGATAGTGCTGCAGCTGCACCCCGGTGATGTGGAAGTTCTCCTGCGCTCGCAGGGTCTGGACGCCGTAGTAGGCGTCGGCGGGGACGTCACGATCCCCGAGCAGATCGTGCTCTCGGCGGGTGGGGCCGGTCGTCGAACCGGGGCTGGTCATGAAGGAATCCTCCAGATCGGGTGAGGCCGGCGGCGCTGCCGGCCACGGCCAGCGTAATCCCCGGGGCAGCGTGCTGAGGCGCCCGCGCGCCCGGGGCCGACGGCTTCTGTCCGGCACAGCGGACTGTCCCGCTCCCGCGCGACGGGCGGCCCGCTCCCGCTCCGTCCTCGGTCCCGCAGGTGGTGACCCGTCGGCTCGGTCACAGCCCTGCCGTCGGCCCGCGCCCGGCTCCCAGCCCCGGCGCCGACCTGCCCGTACGATGTCCGCGTGACCGAGCAGCGTTCCCCGCACACCCTCGGCGCCGCCCTGCGGCGCCAGGCCGTGCTCACCCTCGCGCTCCTCGCCCTCGCCGTGATCGTCGCCGTCGGCGTCCTGATCTCCGCCCCGCTCGCCGCCCGCGGCGCCGCCGCCCTGCTGGGCGTGCTCGCCGTGCTGCGCGTGGTGCTTCCGGTGCGCAGCATCGGTGCGCTCGCCGTCCGCTCCCGCGGCCTGGACGTCGCCGTCATGGCCGTACTCGCGATCGGGCTCGCTGTGCTCTCCACCTCCCCTAACCTCTGAGTTCCGGCGCCTCGGCCGCCTGAGCTGGGCCGCTGGTCCGCCGCGCTGAGCGACCGCGTCCCGCCACGGCCGCGGGGTATGGCACGATCGGTCCGTGCCCACCGACTCCACCCGGCTTCATGCGGTCTTCGACCTCGCCATGCGGATCGGCGAGGGGCTGCTCACCAACGGCGCGGCCGCCTCGGAGGTCACCGCGACCGTGCTGCGCGTGACCAGCTCCTCCGGTCTGCGCAACGTCTCCGTCCAGGTCACCTTCAACGAGGTGACGATCTCGTACCTGGCCGACGAGTCCGCGACCCCCTTCACCCGTGTCCGCTCCGCGAGCTACCGCGTGCAGGACTTCGCGCGCCTCGAGGCCTTCGAGGACATCTCCCACCAGTACCTCTCCGGCGAGATCGGGCTCGAGGAGGCCCGGCATCGCGCCGCCGCCGTCCCGCAGCGCCAGCCGCTGTACAGGATCCCGCTGGTCGTCGCCGGCTTCGCGGTCATGGGCGGGGCGGCCGCGCTCTACTTCGGCGCCGGCAGCCTCGTCGTGCTCGTCGCGACCCTCGCCGCGGGCCTGCTCATCGCGATGGGCGAGCTGCTGGCCCGCTGGTCGATCCCGCCGTTCTACAGCCAGGTGCTCGGCGGCTTCATCGCCGTGCTCGGCGCGGTCCTCGTCGCGTTCATCGACGACACCGCGAACCCGTCGGTCGTGGTCGTCTCCTGCATCATCGTGCAGCTCGCCGGGCTCTCCTCGATCAGCGCCGTGCAGGACGCGGTCACCGGCTGGTACGTCACCGCCGCGGGACGCATCCTCGAGACGCTCATGCTCACCGTGGGCCTCGTGGTCGGGGTGCGCGGCGGGATCCTCTTCGCGAGCACCGTCGGTGCGAACATCTCCGTCAGCGCGAGCATGCCGATCTCGCTGACCTCTGTGCTCGTTGTCCTCGTCTCCGGGCTCGGGATGGGGCTCGGCTACGGGGTCGGCACCCAGACCCCCGCCCGACTGCTGCTGACCGCCTCCCTCATCGCCGCCGGCTCCGGGTCGCTCACGCATCTGCTCACGGGGCTGCTGCACCTGGAACGGGCTTTCGCCGTCTCGATCACGGCGCTGGCCGTGGGCCTCATCGCGACCTTCCTCGCGGACCGGCTGCGCGCCCCCTCTCTCACCTTCGTCATGGCCGGGATCATCCCGCTGGTGCCTGGCAGCCTCATCTACCGGGGCCTGCTGGGCCTCGGGGAGGACCTCGGCGCCGGGGTCGCCGAGCTGCTCGGCGCGGGCGAGATCGCGATCGCGATCGCGGCCGGGGTCGTGTTCGGCCAGCTGCTCGCCTCGCGGATCATGCCCTACCTGCGCCGCGGCGACATCGCCTACACCCCCGCGATCTCCGCCCCCTTCACCACTCTGCGCCGCCGCCGGCTCTCGCTGGGCGGCCGACGGATGCGCGATCGGCGCGGCGCACCGGTCATCGAGCCGTCTACGATGACCGGTGAGATGACGGCGCTGTCCTCCTCGATGTTCGATACCGGTGAGCTCGCCGAGCTCGCGGACCTCGAGCCTCCCTCGGACCTCGAGGACGGGACGCACCGGCGCGGCGACCACGAGGAGACCCCATGACCACCACCTCCCTGATCGCCCTGGGCGGCTACTCCCGCAGCGGCAGCGGCCGCGGACCGGGCGTGGAACTGCTCGCCCTGGACGGCGAGCGGGCGCTCGCGGGCGAGGACCCCGCCGTCCGTCGCCTGTGGAGCGTGGACCTGCCGGACCCCTCCTTCGTGCTGTGGAACCGCGAGGGCACCCTCCTGCACGCCGTGCTCGAGACGGATCCCACCCGCGTGGCGACCCTCCGTGTCGCACCTGACGGCTCCAGCGCCGAGCTCGTCGCAGACCTCGCTGTCGAGGGCGCCGGTGGCTGCCACCTCAGCTTCGGCACCGA
>DAHVRS010000370.1 GCA_027322375.1 Brachybacterium sp.
GTCGTGATCGTCGAGGCGGTCGAGGTGATCGGGCAGGAGATCGCGTCCGAGGACACCGCTGGCGGCGAGGTCAGCCCGGGCTCCGGCGGCGAGGTCGAGGTGGACGAGGACACACTCCCGCGGCCACTGCACAGGAACGGCGGCGCACGATGAGCGAGGGGACCGCTCCCGCCCCGCTGCTCGGCCTCGGCACCTGGACGAAGCAGGGACCGGCGACGCTCGTGCGGCGCCGCGACGCCTGGGCTGTGCTCGTGCCCGGCACGCGCAAGCCTGTGATCGAGGCTGCCTGGACGCTGCTGGGCGAGGACCCCACCGCGGAGACCTTCATCGAGCGGCTCGTCGAGGCAGGTGGGCTGGAGTCCGAGGAGAATCTGCCAGCGCTGCTGCTCGGCGTCCACGACGGCACCTCGGTGACGCTGCTGGTCAAGGGGACCACACCGCTGGCGGTCTACACCGCGGACGGCGCCGAGCACGTCAAGGGCACCGAGGAGGATCCCGTCGTGCTGTGCGAGCGCACGGGCGTCCGACGGATCGCCTTCGGTGAGCTGCCGGCGGAGGAGCCGGAAGGCATGCACCGGGTGGTCGAGGGGATCATCCCCGCGCGCGGCTTCGTGCTCGGGACCGTGGACCCCGAGACCCTGTCCGAACAGGAGCGGGCTGCGCTCGCCGAGCAGGTCGAGGCCGACGGCGGCTCGATCATGGACCCGGAGGAGAAGGCGCGTCGTGCCGCACGGGCCCCGGCTCCCCGGCCGACGAGTTCCAGCGGTCCGCTCTCCTCCGGCCTGAAGACCGCTGACCGTGATGCGAGCCAGAGGCCGGCCTCTGCCACGGGCAGCAGCCGTTCGGCTGGTCCCTCGCGCACGCCTGCGGCAGAGCCCGATCCCTCGGCCCCGAACATGTTCGCGGACCTCCTCGGGGGCGGTTCCGCGACGCCGGCCGCTGCTCCGGAGCCTGCGCGGGCAGCGGAGCCTGCCGCCTCGCCCGGTCCCGCGCCTGCCGCGACACCCGAGCCTGCCGCGGCGCCCGAGCCTGCACAGGCTGCCGCGACGCCACCTCCTGCGCCGACAGCGACGCCTGCCCCCGCACCGGCAGCACCTGCACCGGCTGCATCGGCACAGGAGGCGTTGTCACCGGCGCCGCGCCGTCGTCTGGTGAGCAGCTCGTTGTTCGACCGTCGATCGCGTGCGACCGAGCCCGAGGCCGCGTCGCCCGCCACAGTGCCCACGGCTGCGCCAAGCCCAGCGCCAGCGCCTGCGCCCGCGTCCCCTGCTGACCCGTCGCCGGCGCCTGCCCCCTCGTCGGCAGCGCCCACTCCCACGCCCGGGCCCGCGACCCCGGCTCCCGCGCCCGCACCGTCGCCGGTCCCAGCGCCGTCGCCGGTCCTTGCCGCGTCAACGCCTGCGGAGGAGACGCAGGTGGCCGACCACACGCTCGCCGACCCGCCCGAGGAAGAGCTCTCCTCCCCGGACACGCTCATCGCACCGATCGACGACGATGAGGAGGACACCTCGGCAGAGGTGACCCCCACCCCGCGCCCGCGCCGTAGCGCCCCGGCCGCTGGGATCACGAACATCGGCGCGTACGACGACCTCTTCGGCCAGACCGTCTCCCGCAGCATCGAGGACGCCGCAGTGCGTCCGGTCGCCGACGACAGCGGCGTCGAGGAGCACACCCTCGCCCCGTCCGAAGACCCTCCGGCGCCGGAGCCCGCCCCCGCCCCCGCACCTGTGGCCGAGCCGTCGCCGTCAGCCCCCACCCCCGCCGCGAGCGGGCCCGAGGACTTCATCGACTGGGTGCCAGGCGTAGGCCGGGCCGCCCCGGAGATCGCTCAGGCAGCGGCCCGTCGTGCCGCCGCCCCACCGCCCACCATCACGGACGACGAGCAGATCCAGCGCGCCGGACGCTCGCGCGGGACCGGCGCCGCCCAGGCCCCGCACGTAGCAGCGGCTCCGCAGTCTGCCCAGACGTCGTACCCGGCACAGGCTCCGTCCTCGGCGCCCGGTGCGTACTCCGGACAGAACGCGTATCCCGTGCAGGCTCCGCACCCTGGACATGACGCGCACGCGGCCGGCCGGTCCTACCCTGCTTCTGCCGCGACCCCGTCGGGTCCGGCCCACGCCGGACCGTCGGCCACCGCTGGCCCGTCGGCCCATGCCGGACCATCGACCCACGCGGGCCCGTCGGCCCCTCCCGCCGCCCGCCCGGCCGCTGGGGTGCACCCGTCGGCGCCCGCTTCGACGACATCGGCGTCCCCGTCGGCCCCCGCACTGCGCCCCACATCCCCCTCCGGGCCACCCGGCGAGGTCTCGCTCACCGGGCAGCTGTGCCCGCAGGGCCACGCGAACCCGCCTGAGCGCGACCGCTGCCGCGACTGCGGCGCGCCGCTGGGCGGACCCACCCGCACCGTCACCCGCCCGCCGCTGGGCGTCGCGCTGCTGTCCACCGGTGGCCGCATCGTCCTGGACCGCAGCGCCGTGATCGGCCGGCGCCCGCGCGCCTCCCGCGTCAGTGCGCACGACGTCCCGCAGCTGATCACCGTGCCGAGCCCCCAGCAGGACATCTCCCGGTCCCACCTCGAGCTGCGGCTCGAGGGCTGGCATGTGCTCGCCACCGACCTCGGCACCACCAACGGCACCACGCTGTACCGGCCGGGCTACGATCCGCTGCGGCTGCGGCCCCGCGAGGGCCTCGTGCTGGCCGATGGCGACGTGCTCGACCTCGGCGACGGGGTCCGCCTGCGATTCGGGGAGCGCGCATGAGCAGCAGACCGCCCTCCCCGCCGCCCGCGCTGCCCGGTTACGAGTACGAGCAGCTCCTGGGCTCCGGCGGCTTCGCCGACGTGTTCCTCTACAGCCAGTTCCGGCCCCAGCGCCGCGTGGCGATCAAGGTGCTGCTCTCCAACGTGCTGGACGAGTCGGTGCGGCGCCAGTTCGACGCCGAGGCGAACGTCATGGCGCAGCTGTCCACGCACCCCTCGATCGTGACGATCCACCAGGCGGAGGTCTCCGGCGACCATCGTCCCTACATCGTCATGGAGTACTGTCCGCGCCCGAATTACGGGGTGCGCTTCCGCACCGAGCGGATCACCGTCGCCGAGGCGCTGCGCGTCGGGGTGCAGATCGCCGGAGCGGTCGAGACCGCGCACCGCGCCGGCATCCTCCACCGCGACATCAAGCCCGCGAACATCCTGGTCACCGACTACAACCGGCCCGCCCTCACCGACTTCGGCATCTCGATCGCCGCCGGGCAGGGGGAGGACGTCGAGGACTCCCAGGGGATGTCGATCCCGTGGTCGCCGCCGGAGTTCTTCGCCGATCCGCCGCGCGCCGACGTGCGCAGCGACGTCTTCTCCCTCGCCGCCACCCTCTACTCCCTGCTCGCCGGGCACACCCCCTTCGAGCAGCCGGGACGGCGCAACACCGCCTCGGACCTCATCCACCGGATCTCCGCGGAGCCGCTGCGCCCGCTGGGCCGCCCGGACGTGCCGCCGGAGCTGAACCGGGTCCTGTCGCTGGCGATGGCGAAGGATCCCGCGAGCCGGTACGACACTGCGCTCGCGCTGGGCCGCGCCCTGCAGCAGGTCGAGCTCGCGCTGTCCCTGCCCGTCACCCAGATGGACGTGCTCGATGACCGCGGGGCTGTCGCACCGCACAGCGCCGAGGACGACGAGCTCGACATGCACACGCGCATCCGGCGCGTGGCGACCGTGGACCCGGAGACCGGCACCTCCGGCGGCGGCCGACGGCGGCTGGACCCCTACGCCGGGGTCGCGCCCGCGCTCGGCGCCCCCGCGCCCGTGGGCAGCGGCGCCTCCGCGCACAGTGCCCCGTCGGTCGCCGGACCCGGCGGGATGGACGCGACCGTCCTGCGCCCCGCTGTGCCGCCGGCGGAGACCGCCACCGCGCCCGGGTCCCCGGCCACGGGACCGCATCCGGTCCCTGCGCCGCCTCACACCACGCCGGCCTGGCCTTTCGTGACCGTTGCCGCGGTGCTCGTGCTCCTGCTCGGCGTCGGCGCGACCCTCGCGGTGCGTCACTACTTCGTGGAGCCGGAGGAGGAGATCGCGACCGCGGAGGTGAACGGGGTGACCAAGGCGCCCGCGCCCCCGGGAGCGGTCACTGACATCACCTTCGAGGTGATCGATGAGGCCGACGGCACCGGGAAGAACGGCCGCGTCCAGGTCAGCTGGGAACCGCCGCCGGGCGTCACCCAGGACGAGTTCTACTCCGTGAAGTGGAAGGACCTGCCCTCGAACTATGACAAGGAGTTCGGGATGGCCAGGGAGGTGCACGGCCACCAGCAGGTGGTCCTCGAGGTCCCGCCGAACCAGCCGGAGCTGTGCGTGGAGGTGCGCACCCTCCGAGACGACGGTGCCGGCTCCGAGCCCGCCAGCGCCTGCTTCACACCGTGACCACCGGTACGGTGCATCCA
>DAHVRS010000374.1 GCA_027322375.1 Brachybacterium sp.
TCTTCAGCGCTCGAGCTTCGACACCCTCTATGAGCAGGTCGCGACCTACGGGCAGATCTTCGACCACACCGCCGAGGCCGACGAGCTCACCGCCTCGCTGAAGGAGCGCGTCGCGGCGGCCTCCGAGGCTGCCAATGACCTCACCACGAAGACTGCCGCCGTGCTCTACCCGTCGGTGGGCGGCGGGCCGCTGTACACCTACGGCGCAGCGTCCATGGCGACCGCGCAGCTCGACGCGCTCGGCATCCAGAACGTCTTCGAGGACACCGCCGAGCGCGTGGTCGAGATCAGCGCCGAGCCGCTGCTGGCCGCGGATCCGGACGTGCTCATCGTGCTCTACCAGACCGATGGTGACGGCTCTGACCTGGTCGAGGAGATGATCTCCCAGGATCAGCTCTCGAGCCTGCGCGCCGTCAAGGAGCAGGCGATCCTGCCGATCCTGTTCAACTTCGCCGAGCCCGCCTCCCCGCTCGTGGTCGACGGCCTCGAAAAGATACACGACTGGCTGCAGGACCTCGAGGGATGACGTCTTCCCCGGCCACTGAGCAGCGCCCCGTCCTCGAGGGGCGCGGGCTCCGCCACGCCTACGGGACCCATCAGGTGCTGGACGGGGTGGACCTCTCCGTCCGGGACGGGGCGGTGGTGGGGCTCGTGGGCCCCAACGGCAGCGGGAAGACGACCGCTCTGCGGGTCCTGCACCGCGCCCTCGTGCCCGATGCCGGGCAGGTGCTGCTGGACGGGCAGGACCTCGCCTCCCTCACCGGCCGGCAGCGCGCCCGCCAGATCGCCGTGATGGCGCAGGAGATGGCTGGCGAGGTGCCGCTGACCGTCGCGGACGTGGTGCTGCTGGGCCGCATCCCGCACACCGGCGCCTTCGGCGGCACCCGCGAGAAGGACCTCGCGCTCGCGGCGGAGGCCCTCGAGAATGCAGGCGCCCTGCATCTTGCGCGGCGCGAGTTCGGGCTGCTCTCCGGCGGCGAGCGGCAGCGGGTGCTCGTGGCCCGCGCCCTCGTCCAGCAGCCGCGCGTGCTGCTCATGGATGAGCCGACGAACCACCTCGACATCGGCTCGCAGCACCACGTGCTGCAGATCGTGCGCGAGCGCGGGCTCGCGACGATCGTGGTGCTGCATGATCTGAATCTCGCCGCCCGCTACTGCGACCGCATCCTCATGCTCGAGGACGGGCGCGTCCGCGCCGAAGGACCACCCGGCGAAGCACTCGGGGTCGAGCTCGTGGGCCGCACCTACGCCGTCACCGCCGAACGGGCCGACGCGGCCGACGGCACCACCCAGTTCCTCTTCCGCGGCCTGCCCAGCAGTGACCCCCAGGAGACCCACCGATGACCCTGCCCGACGCCACCGCCGCCACCACCTCAGCGCCCGACGCGGATCAGGAGCGCTGGAACGCGTACTGGTCCCGCTGGGCCGCGGAGTACGACGACCACCAGCTCACCCGCCTCGCCCAGCCCGGGGAGCGGGAGACCTGGACCCGGATCTGGGAGAGCGCTCTGCCCTCGTCGGCCCGCGAGGTGCTGGATGTCGGCACGGGCAGCGGCACCGTCGCCCTCCTCGTCGCCGCGACCGGCCGCGACGTGACCGGCATCGACCTCGCCGGCGGGATGCTCGAGCGCGCCCGCGCGAAGGCCGCCGACCACCCGCATCCGCCCCGTTTCCTGCCCGGCGACGCGGTCGCCCCGCCCTTCGCGCCCGGCGGCTTCGATGCGATCGTCTCCCGCTACCTGCTGTGGACGCTGCGGGACGCGCCCGCCGCACTGCGCGCCTGGCACGATCTGCTGCGCCCGGGCGGCACGCTCGCCGCGATCGATGCACGCTGGTTCGCGCCCGACGGGTCCCTCCCGCAGGAGACCGAGCGCCAAGCCCACTTCGCCGCCGCGTACGACGAGGACGCCTTCGCCCGGCTCCGCTTCGGCACCGCGGACCTCGAGCGGATCCGTGCCGACTGGGAGGCCGCAGCATTCACGGACGTGCAGGTGAGGGCACTGCCGGAGCTGCTCGAGCTGGACCGCGCCCACGGCATGGCGCCCGGGCACTCCCCCGCGTTGCAGCACCTGATCACCGCCCGCCGCGCGGACTGATCGAGGCTCAGTCCGCGAGCGGGTAGTCCACGTACGCGAGGCGGCGCGAGTCCGAGGCCCAGCTGTTCACGTTCAT
>DAHVRS010000378.1 GCA_027322375.1 Brachybacterium sp.
GATCTACGCCCTCACCTTCTCCCTCTCCACCCCCTGGGACCTCACCTGGTCGCATGTGCTGAACCGCGCCGTCATCGCGATGGCCGGCATCCACCAGCTGTGGACCTTCGACCCCGTCACCGGGGCGCTCATGGTCCTCGCCGGCACCACCCAGGAGGGCCTCGTCGACGGCCCCGCCGTCACTTCCTGGTGGGCGCAGCCCTCGGGCCTGGACGAGCTGGCCGACGGCCGCATCGTCATCGCTGACTCCGAGACCTCCGCCGTGCGCGTCCTGGACCCGCAGACCATGCGCGTGAGCACCCTCGTGGGCGAGGGCCTGTTCGACTTCGGCCACGTGGACGGCCCCGCCGCCACCGCCCGCCTCCAGCACCCCCTCGGCGTCACCGCCCTGCCCGACGGCCGGATCGCGGTCGCGGACACCTACAACGGCGCCATGCGCATCATCGAGGAGGCGCCGCTGGGCGAGGACGGACAGCCGACGGGCCAGGCCCATGTGGTCACCGTCGCGACCGACCTCAAGGAGCCCTCCGACGCGCTCGTCGGCCCCCCGATCGACGGGATCGGCCAGCTGATCGTCGTCGAGTCCGGCGCGCACAAGGTCACCTGGGTGCCCGTCGCGAAGGCGGCCGAGCGGATGATCGACGAGGGCGCGCAGCGCTCCGAGCGACCCGCGACCGAGGTGGGCCCCGGCCCGCTCACCGTCCGCGTGCTGTTCACCCCGCCCGAGGGGCACAAGCTCGACGACTCCCTCGGCCCCTCCACCCAGGTCACGATCTCCACCACCCCCGCCTCGATGCTCACCGCAGGCGCCGGCGTGGACACCGCCCTCGAGCGGACGATCACACTGGATCCGGCCTACACCGAGGGCGTCCTGCACGTCAGCGCCCGCGCCGCCTCCTGCGACGCGGACCCGGCGATCGAGTTCCCCGCCTGCCACATGCACCAGCAGGACTGGGGCGTGCCGATCCGCGTGGTCGAAGGCGGCCCCGACCACCTCGACCTGTCCCTGCTCGCCTGACGGTGAAGCTGGCATTGTCCTGATCCCGGCTCCGTCCGGGGAGAACCATTATCCTCGGCGGCCGAGGCACCGCCACGGTGCCAGGCACCGCTGAGGTGCCATGACCTGCTCGGCCCGCCGAGCCCCGTCGTCGGAAGCTCTCCCGTGGACCTGATCACGCAATTCCCCCTGGGCGACGACCTCGCCTGGACCCTGCTCGCCCTCGGCGTGCTCTCTCTCGCGGCGCTCGCCGCGGGGGCGCTCATCCCCTCCCGGCTGCGCCGCGACGAGGACAGCGCCGAGCTCGAGGAGGGGCTGGGCCAGCGCCTGGGCGGGCAGCTGCTCGCCTCCGGCTCCCTGCTGCTGTGGATCGGGCTGCCCGCCGCGGCCCTGCTCTACCTGGTCCCCGGCACCACCGACGACAGGATCCTGCGCTCCGCGATGCTGATCGTGGGCCTCGCCCTCGGCCCGCTCGCGGCCTGGCGGGGCGTGGCCGTCCAGCTCGCAGCCCTGGGCCTCGAGCAGGAGCGGCGAGAGAAGCTCCTGCCCCGGCTCGGCGCGCTCACCGTCACCGGCGCACTGGGCCTCGGCCTGCTGCCCGCCGTGATCGTGCTGTGGTTCCTGCAGGCCACCGCCGGTCCCGCACTCATCGCCCTCGCCGCCGGCACGGCGCTGTCTGCGCTCGTGCTGCGCGTGTGCGCGGCACCTGTTGATGCCGCCTCCTCCGCCGCGGCGGTCCTCGTCGGCACCGACGAGCACGACCTCACCGTCGAGGATCCGAAGAACCTCGGCGGCCCCCACCTGCGCACCTCCCGCCTCTACCGCCGCGGCGGTGCGCTCAGCGCCGACCTCGTCGCCGTCACCACCGCGCTCGCCGCGACCGGTGTGCTGCTGGGCGTGCCCGTCCTCGCCGCAGAGGGACTGATCGTGGTCCTGCTGGGACTCGGCGTCGCCCTGCTCGCCGCCGCCGTGGTCGCCGTCGTCCCCCATCACGGCCGAGAGGGCCGCGAACGGGCCGCGCTGCGCCTCGGCGGGCTGATCCCGTCCGTGCTCGGCGGGGCGGCCGCGGTCGCCGCCGCGACGCTGTGGATCCCGTCGGCCTACAAGGACCTCCGCTTCGAGGACGTGGGCCTGGAGAACTTCACCGACCCCGCGATCACGGGCGGCCAGGTCACCCCGCGTGAGGACCTCGAACCGCAGATCGAGGCGGCGCTCGCGGACATGGGCCAGTGGGTCTCCCAGACCGACGAGTCGCAGTACGCGACCACCTTCCTCGACACCCTCACCCTGTACTCGATCACCCCCTCCGTGGTGGTCGCGATCGCTCTCGGGCTCGGCGTCCTCGCCGCGCTCGGCGCGGTGACCCTGCTCAGCGCGGTGGGCGGCACCCGCGGCGGCGCCGTGCTGCGCGCCGCCCGCACCAGCCGCACCGGCGGGGCGCTCGGCCTCACCGCCGGCTTCGGCACGACAGCGCTGACCGCCGCGGGCGGCCTCGCACTGCTCGTGCTGATCCTCGCGGTGATCTCCGTGCTCGCCGCCGGCGTCGCCTCCCTCGCCCTCGCGCTGCTCGTCCATGCCGCGCTCGGCGCGCTGATCGTGGTCGCCGGCCACTCCGGGACGCTGCTCGCAGGGACCGCCGCGGACCGTCCCGAGGTCACCGCCGGGCTGCGCGATGCGGCCGCCGGGACCGGGGTGGGCCCCCGCGCCGCCCTGCTGCTCACCGCGGTCCTCGCTGCTCTCGCGACCCTCGCCCCGGTGATCAGCGCGATGTCGATCGCGCCGCGCGCCGCGACGGTGTGGGAGGACCGTGCCCTGCATGTCGTCTCCCCGGCCTCCCTCACCCTGCTGGGCGGGGTCGCGACCGGCGTGATGATGGTGCTGCTGGTCGCCTCCTCGCTGCTTGACGCCGCGCGCCGCCTCGCCGCGAACGCCGTCGTCGAGACGCGCGCGACCATGCTCGAGGGGCGGGATCGCACCGCCCTGCCCGACGCCCTGGACATGGTGCGCCGCGCCTCCATCCCCACGATCGTGGTCGCCCTCCTGCTGCCGCTCGCGGCCGGGTTCGGGCTGGGACCCGCGGCGCTGCCCGGCCTCGTCGTCGGCGCGGTGCTCACCGCGGCAGGCCTCGGGCTCTGGGCGCTCGGCTCCGCCTCCGTGCTCGAGGGCGCCGCCGACGTCATCGGCGCCGGCCGCTACGGCGGACGCGGCTCCTGGGGCCACTCCGGCGCTCTCGGCGGGGCCGTGCTCACCGAGGCGCTGCGCGGCGCCGTCGGAGCGATCGCGCTCCCGCTCGTGCTCCTCACCGGGCTCTCCTCCGCGCTGACCGTGAGCGTGGTGGTATCCCTCGCGACCGACG
>DAHVRS010000389.1 GCA_027322375.1 Brachybacterium sp.
GCGATCACCGCAGCGGTGGCCGCGGCACGGAACAGGGTCCTCATCGGTTCTCCTCATCGGGGTGGGGGAGGGGCTCGGGCTCCGCCTCGATGACCACCTGCGTGGCTTTCACGACGGCGCTCGCGACCTTGCCGGGCTCGAGGCCCAGCTCTCGAGCGGCCTCGCTGCTCATCAGCGAGACGACGCGGAAGGGGCCGCACTGCATCTCCACCTGCGCCATCACCGTGTCCATCACGACCTTCGTGACCAGACCCGTGAAACGGTTCCGGGCGGAGGAGGCAGTCGCACCGTGCAGCTCAGGAGTCACCGCGAGATCGCGTGCCAGTCTGGCGACCTCGGTGCCCTCGAGGACCTTGCGGCCCGAGGGATCCACGCCGGCATCGAGGGTTCCCTTCTCGATCCACCGGCGCACGGTGTCCTCGCTCACCCCGAGAAAGGTGGCGGCATCACGAACCCGCATCTGCGTCATGATCGCCATCATAGGCGCGCAGATGCGGGTTCATGGGACGGAGGTCCTCGAGTGAGACCTCAGGCGGCGAGAAGCACTCCGCCGAGCGCGATACCGGCGACGAGCACCGTCGAGAGCGCCGCGAGGAGGAAGGGGCGCAGGCCCACCTGGGTGAGCAGCTTCGCGCGGACGCCCGCGCCGAGCGCGAACATCGCCGCGGCCAGCAGCAGGGTCTGCAGCAGGGAGCCGGCCTCGAGCACCGGCGCCGGGAGCGGGACGAAGGAGGCCACGAGCACCATCGCGAGGAAGCCCAGCACGAACAGCGGCACGAGCGGCGGCTGCTTCCCCTCGGTGACGCCCTGGCGACGCTGCTGCACCGAGAGCGCCGCCATGACGGGGCCGAGCATCAGCACGCGGGCGAGCTTGACGATGACGGCCACGGTGAGCGCCGCCCCGCCGAGCGCGCCACCCGCGGCGACGACCTGCGCGACCTCGTGGATCGAGGCACCCGCCCAGAGGCCGGCCTGGAGCTCGCCGAGGCCCATCAGTGCCGCGAGCGACGGGACGATCGCGATCATCAGCGTGCCGCAGAGCACCACGAGCGCGACCGCGGTGAGCGTATCCGCCTCGTTCTCATCCTCGGGATCGGTGACCCCGGAGGCGGCGGCGACCGCAGCAGCGCCGCAGATAGAGAAGCCGCAGGCGATGAGCAGGGTCAGCGGGCGGCCCACGCCGAGCACGCGGCCCAGCGCGAGCGTGCCGAGGATCCCGAGGCTCACCACGGCGACGACCACGCCGAGCATCCCCGCCCCGAGGGAGAGCAGATCGCCGAGCACCACCTGCAGGCCCAGGAGCACGATGCCCGCGCGCAGCAGCTTCTTGGAGGAGACCGCGATGCCGGGGGCGAGCACGGCCGGCATCGGGACGATGTTCGCGAGCACCACGCCCACGACGATCGCGATGATCAGGGCGCTGATCCCGGGGATGAAGGGGGCGACGAGCATCGACACGACCGCGACGCCGAGGCACAGGGCGAGGCCCGGCACGAGCGAGGTGCGGGGAGCGGGAGGTGGCGCGGCTGGGGTGACAG
>DAHVRS010000399.1 GCA_027322375.1 Brachybacterium sp.
TCGGTGATCTCGGGGCCGCGGGCCAGCGGGTCCAGCGGTCCCCCGCCCAGCTGTGTGAGGCCCGGCCGCTCCCCCGGCAGGTGCAGGGCGATGAGCTCCTGCGGCGCCATGGCACCAGCGCCGCGGACCACGACGAGGCGGGAGATGAGGGTCTCGAAGAGGCGGGACTGCGCGGGATCGCCGAGCGCCTTACCGGTGAGGATCGCGCGGAGGAACCAGCGCGGTCCGTCCACACCGATGAAGCGGGCGGGACGGTAGCCGGTGCGGCCGTCGGCCCGCTTGACGGGCAGGCGGGTGATCAGCTCGGTGCCGAAGACGCCCGGGCGGGTCTCGACGGTGCCGCCCTGGGAGACGACGGAGTCCCGCAGGGAGACGCGCACGTCCTCCCACAGTCCGCGGGACTTCGGGGCGGCGAAGGCCTGGACCTGCAGGGAGGAGCCGCCGAGGACGAGATTCGCGCCGGTCACGGCGCCGTTGCGCTGGTCGACCTCCATCCGCAGCTCCATGCCCTCGATGGTGGGGACCTGGAGGCCGCCGAGGTCGATGCGGTCCTCCTCGGGCGCGACTGCGTGGTCGTAGGGGCCGTCCTCGAGGTGGTCCGGGCGGGGCAGGTCCTCAGCGTCCGCCTCGGCCGACGAGGTCGCCTCCGCCGCGTCCGCCTCGGACTCGTCCGCGTCGACGACGTCGGTGACGTTCTCGGCGGTGTCCTCGGTGGTGTCGCCAGTGGTCGCCTCGTCCGCAGCCTTCGCAGCGGGGTCCTCGGCCTTCGCGGCGCGGCGCTTCTTCCGGGAGAACAGTGCCATCCTCATCCCTCCATGGTCTGGTCGGTGCTGCTCGTGGCGACGCCCTGAGCAGTGCTCGCGGCGGCCTGGGCAGGGCTGGCTGCGGTGTCGGCGGCGCCGAAGCCGCCGCTGGAGCCGAAGCCGGAGTCAGCGCGCGCGGTGTCGTCGAGGTCCTCGACCTCCTGCAGCACCGGGGCGAGGAAGGGGACGATCACGAGCTGGGCGATGCGGTCGCCCGTGCGCAGGGTGAAGTCCTCGACCGGGTCGGTGTTCAGCAGCGCCACCTTGACCGGGCCGCGATAGCCCGCATCCACGACCCCGGGGCCGTTCAGGACGGTGATCCCGTGCTTGGCGGCGAGACCGGAGCGAGGGCAGACCAGGCCCACGGTGCCCGGCGGGAGCGCGATCGCGAGCCCGGTGTCCACCAGGGCGCGACCACCGGCGGGGATGACGAGGTCCTCGGCGCTGGCCAGGTCGAGGCCGGCGTCATCGGGATGGGCGCGGTGCGGGAGCGCGGTGCCCTCGGCGCGGCGGAGGCGCAGGGTCGGGGCGGGGCTGGTCCCCGGCGCCGGGGCGGCGGGCGGTGCGTCGTCGTGAACGGCAGACATGGTCCCAGAGTATGCCGTGCCCCTGTGTGCCCCGTACGCCGGATGCCTCGCACGCCTGCACGCCCGGCGCGTGGTCTGTGCGACGCCGCCGGGCCCGGGAACGTCCAGGTGTTGCGTGAGACCATGGGCGCCATGTCCGCGCCTGCCGATCGCTCCGCCACGCCCTCGTCCTCCTCCGCTGCCGGGACGCTGTTCCGCGAGCACGTCCTGCCGGGGCCGACGGCGTGGATCGTGTCCGTCGCGATCGGCGCCGCGCTGGGCCTGATCCTCGTGCCGCTGAGCACGGTCGCGGCGATCGCGATCTCCGCCGTCTCGATCATCGCGGCGATCGTGGTCGTGATCGTGTGGTCACCGGTCCTCGTGGTCGCTGATGGCCAGTTCCGGATGGGACGCGCCCGCATCGAGGTCGAGCTGCTGGGCGAGCCCGAGGTCCTCGAGGGCGAGGACTGGCAGCACACGATCGGGCAGGGGTTCGAGCCGCTCGCCTATCACTGCGTGCGCGGTTGGACCCGCACCGGGCTGCGCGCCGAAGTGCTGGATGAGGAGGATCCGACGACAGCCTGGATCGCCTCGACCCGTCGGCCGCAGGACCTCGCGCTCGCGCTGCGTGCCGCCCAGCAGAAGGCCCGCCCCGCCAGCGCCTGACCGCCTGTCGCACGCATGCTCGCCATACGCACGACAGCGGCGCCGTCTCCCCGTGGGGAGGCGGCGCCGCTGTCGTGCTGTGCTGTCGCGGTGGGTGCTGGTCCGCTCAGGCGGCCGCGCACTCCTTGCAGATGATGAGGGTGCCCTCGACGTGGTCGATCTGGCTGCGGTGCTTCACGAGGAAGCAGCTCGCGCAGGTGAACTCATCGGCCTGGCGGGGAAGGACCCGCACGGAGAGCTCCTCGCCGGAGAGATCGGCACCGGGGAGCTCATAGGAATCGGCCGCTTCGGCCTCATCCTCATCGACCGTCGGGGTGGCGGCCTCGTTGCGACGACCCTTCAGCTCCTCGATCGAGTCTTCGCTGGTGTCGTCGTCGTTCTTGCGCGGGGCGTCGTAATCAGTGGCCATCTACGGTCCGTTCCTGGTCTCGTCGGGGTCGTGCGACCCGGGTGCTCGGGCAGTTCCGCGCCGGGGGGACCTCTCGGGCCCTGTACCTCCGGCCCGAGTGTCAACGCTGAATGCGGCGGCATTATTGCAGAGCGACCTGCGGTGCACAACATATGTGTCAGCACCCGCTCCTCGCACGCCGCACCCGCTGGTCGCGGGGTGTCCGGAGGGTACCCGAGACCCAGCTGGACGGGGGCTGTGACCACGGGCGGCGCGCCGCCGCGGGCCGATCCCCGGCCGCGGCCCAGCCGCGCACGATAGGGTCGCGGCCTAGACTTCTGAGGTCTGCAGGCAACCGATCAGGCTCCGACGGAGAGGACCACGATGCGCGAGCTCGAACTCGACGGGATCCATGACGACGGGGAACATGTGCTCCTGGTCGACTC
>DAHVRS010000420.1 GCA_027322375.1 Brachybacterium sp.
CCTTCACCCCCGAGCAGATCGCCGCCGCGAGCGCCCTCATCGTCGCCGCGGACGTGAACATCTCCGGGCGCGAGCGCTTCGCCGGCCTGCCGCTCGTGGAGCATCCCGTCAAGCGCGCGATCTCCCACGGCCCGCAGCTGATCGACGAGGCTCTCGCCGCCGCCGCGGACCCCGCCGCCCGCACTGTGCCCGCAGGCGGCAGCACCGGCGAGGAGAAGACCTCCGCCTCCTCCCAGTCCTGGCCGCGCCGGATCCAGGGCGCCGTGATGACGGGCGTGTCCTACATGATCCCGTTCGTCGCCGCAGGTGGTCTGCTCATGGCGCTCGGCTTCCTGATCGCCGGCTTCGACGTCGCCTTCGTCGCGCAGGACGTCGCGACCGGGTTCTCCCTCACCTCCCTCCCGGGCCACCAGGAGTACGAGGGCGCGACCGGGATGCTGCAGACCGAGCGGGCGGAACTCGCCCTCTACCTCGGCGCGGTCCTGTTCACGCTGGGAAGCCTCGGCATGAGCTTCCTCGTCGCTGCGCTGTCCGGCTACATCGCCTTCGGCCTCGCCGGCCGTCCCGGCATCGCCCCGGGCTTCATCGGCGGCGCCGTCTCCGTGGCGGTGGGCGCCGGCTTCCTCGGCGGCCTCATCACCGGCCTGCTCGCGGGCCTGGTCGCGCTGTGGTTCACCACTCTGACCCCGCCGCGCTGGCTGGCCGGACTCATGCCCGTCGTGATCATCCCGCTGGTGACCACCTTCGTGGTGGGCGGGCTGATGCTTCTGTTCCTGGGCCGTCCGCTCGCCGCGCTCATGACCGCCCTGCAGGACGGGCTGACCGGCATGTCCGGCTCCTCCGCCGTGCTGCTCGGCGTGATCATCGGCCTGATGATGTGCCTCGACCTGGGCGGGCCCGTGAACAAGGCCGCCTACCTCTTCGCGACCGCAGGACTGTCCCAGGGCACCGAGGCCGCCTTCGAGATCATGGCCGCCGTGATGGCCGCGGGCATGGTGCCGCCGCTCGCGATGGCGCTGTCCACCCTGGTGCGCCGCCGCCTCTACTCCCCCGTGGAGCGGGAGAACGGCACCACCGCCTGGCTGCTCGGCGCCGCGTTCATCTCCGAGGGCGCGATCCCCTTCGCCGCCGCGGACCCGCTGCGCGTCATCCCCTCGATGATGACCGGCGGCGCGGTGACCGGCGCGCTGATCATGGCGCTCGGCGTCGGCTCACAGGCCCCGCACGGCGGCATCTTCGTCGCCTTCGCGATCAACCCGGTCTGGGGCTTCGTCCTCGCCCTGTCGGTGGGCACCGTGGTCGCCGCCGCGATAGTCACCGGCCTCAAGGAACTCGCGGTGCGCCGCCAGGGCGCAGTCGCCTGACCCAGACCCCGCCGGGCGAGCCAGTCCGTCGGCTGACGGGCCACGGCCCGGGCCCCATCGCACGGAAGCGCCCCGCCTCGGCGGGGCGCTTCCGTATGCTCACCCCGTGCGCCCGCCCGGGCGCGCGGTCGCCGCACCATGAGGAGCCCCCGCGATGTCCCAGGACCTCCCCCTGCGCGCCGGCGACTCGATCGGGCACATGCCCGCCTATGGCACCGCCCACCTCCTCGCCCTCGCCCTGCTCGTCCTGCTGGGCGCGCTCCTCGTGCTCTGGGCCCGACGGGCGCAGCCAGAGCGGGTGGACCGTGCACTGCGCGTCTCCGGCTGGGTGCTGCTCGTGAACTCGCTCTTCTGGACAGCTTGGGGATTCATGCCCTGGGCATGGAACCTCGACGAGTCCCTGCCGCTGCACTACTCCGATGCACTGCGCTTCCTGGTGCCGATCGCGCTGATCACGCAGGCGCGCGGGGCGGTGGTGATCTGCTGGTTCTGGGGGCTGACGCTGAACCTCCAGTCCGTGCTCACCCCGGATGTGAACTACTTCGTATGGGTGCCGCTGGAGTTCACCCAGTACTGGGTCGCTCACGGCGCCGGGGTGATGGCCCCGCTCGTGCTCTGCTGGGGACTCGGCTACCGGCCCACCTGGCGCGGCTACGGCGTGGCCTATGCGGCAACGGTCCTGTGGGCCGCGATCGCCGCGGCCGGCAATGCGCTGACCGGCGCGAACTACGGCTATCTGAACCGCGCCCCGGCCGGCCCCTCGATCCTGGACCTGCTCGGGCCGTGGCCGCAGTACCTGCTGGTGGAGGCGCTGCTCATCGCGGCGGTGTGGGCGCTGATGACCCTGCCGTGGGTGCTCATCGATCGCCGCGCGGGCACGCCCCTGAGCGGCAGGGGCGGCCTCACGCGGCGACGTCAGCTGGCGAGCCGCGCCACCTGACGGCTCACCCGCGCAGCGCCACCTGAACGCTCAGGCGAGCAGCTCGATCTGCGCGAGGCGCAGCGGGCCCTGCGCGCTGGTCACCACGAGGCGGTGGTGGATGCACTCACGCGGCGAGGCGATCTGGAAGGGCATGGTCTGGCGGCGCCAGCGGAAGGACTGCGCCGAGCGCGCATCGAGCACCTCCCAGCTCTCGCCGTCCTCCGAGCCCTCGAGCCGCCAGGCGATCGGGTCCCCGCCCTCGGCCTCCGCGGAGGTGAGGGTGAGGAAGCGTGCCTGCTGCGGCTCGCCGAGCTCCGGCCACTCGATCACGGCGGAGGTGGTCTCGAACTGCGTCTCGGTGAGTGCGTCATCGTCGAGGAGCGGATCATCCGGGTCGGTGGCGAAGAGGTCGCGCAGCGGGCGCGGGCCGGACTTCACCGTGCTCAGCGAGGGCGGCGGCGCACCCCAGCCGCTCGGCTCCGCGCCGAGGACCATGTGGAGGCGTCCGCGCAGGTCCGTGTGGTCGATCCAGGCGTCGGTGTGCTCGGCGCCGTTCACCGTCATCGCGGTGATGACGTCGGCCTCCGCGGTGCTCGTCGCGATGCCGCTCGCCTCCGTGGTCCCGATCTCCGCAGTGCTGGTCTCCGAAGTGCTGGTCTCCGTGGTGATCGAGAAGGACTCCCCGCCCAGCGGGTGCACGATCGCGCGCGGGAACAGCGGCGCGACGAGGTGGTAGCGGCCGGTCCCGAGCTGCAGCGGGTACAGGCCCAGCACCGTGAACAGCCACCAGGCGCTCATCTCGCCGTTGTCCTCGTCCCCGGGATAGCCCTGCCCGATCTGCTCGCCCACGAACAGGCGACGCTGCACCTCCCGCACCACGCGCGAGGCCTCCTCGGGAACGCCGGCATGGTGGAAGAGGAAGGGGATGTGGTGGGAGGGCTGATTGGACATGCCGAACTGGCCCATCCGCACCGCGCGTGCCTCGACCATCTCGTGGATGACATGGCCGTAGGTGCCCTTGAGGTCCGCCTTCTCGGGGGTCGCGAAGAACTCCTCGAGTCGGCCGCGCAGCATGTCGCGTCCGCCGTACAGCGCGGCGAGGCCCTCGCCGTCGTGCGGGACGTGGAAGGCGAAGTTCCAGCCGTCGGTCTCGGTGAAGTCCCCGCCCCACACGCGCGGGTCGAACTCCTCCGGGGACTGGGCGAAGCCGCCGTCGCGGCGTCGGCCCTGGAAGAACTCGATCGCCGGATCGAACAGGAGCAGGTAGTTCAGGCTCCGGGCCTTCAGATACGCAGCCTCCTCGCGCAGGCGGGCGGCGCGCTGGCCCTGTCCCTCGGCGTCCGCGGCCTCGGCGAGCAGCTCCGCCTGGGCGGCGAGGCCAGCATCGTTGATGTGCGCCTCGAGCGTCCAGGACACCGACTCGGGGGTGTCCGTGTCGACGTAGCCGGTGAACACGGCGCGGGAGTTGCCCTTGCGGCCCACCTCCGTGAGCGGCGGGGCGACGGTCGCGTTGCGCAGCCCGGACTCGTAGGCGGAGACCGGATCCGGCAGGGGGACGCCCTTGACCTGCAGATCCGCGAAGGCGATGTCGCTGCTGGTGCCGGTCATGCAGTCGGCATAGCCGGGCGAGGACCAGCGGGCGATCCACCCGCCCTCCCGGTACTGCTGGACGAAACCATCGGCGAGCTCCGCGGCGAGCTTCGGGTACAGCAGCGCATAGGCCGGCCAGGCGGTGCGGTAGGTGTCCCAGAAGCCGTTGTTGACGTGGAGGCGACCAGGCACCACCTGCGCGTTCGTGCGGGTGTCGCTCGCGGTGCCGCGCGGCGGCAGCACCGGGCTCGCATGGACCGGCTCGGGCCGCTCCAGCGTGCCCGCGTTCTCCCAGTGCGAGTTCGGGTAGAGGTTCAGGCGGTAGAGGTTGCCGTAGAGGGTGCGGCGCTGCGCCGGGGTTGCATCCGGCACCTCGAGGACCGCCAGGCGCTCCGCCCAGGCGGTGTGCGCGGCCGCGCGGACCTGCTCGAGGTCGCGTCCGGCGAGTTCCTGCGCGAAGGTGCGTCGCGCCTGCTCGAGGCCCAGGAAGCTCGTCACGAGGCGCACCGTGACCGACCTCGTGCCGGGCGCGAAGCGGAGCACCGTGCCGGGCGTTCCGCCGGTGGAGGCGGCGACGGACAGCGGCGCGGGATCCACCTCGGCGAGCACGAACATGCGCGTCGCGCCGTCAGCCCGGTGCTGGTCCGGGCCCGGGTCGATCCAGCCGTGGACCCGGCCGTCGAAGACGGCGCCAGCCGCGTCGAAGCGGGCGTGCTCGTCGGTGCCCTCGAGCAGGAGGTGGGCGGGCTCCTCCCCGGTGGGCAGGTCGATCTCGACCACGGCGCCATGATCGGTGGGGGCGAGCCGCATCGCCAGGTCCCCGTCGAGTGCGACCTCGTAGAGGTCCGGGCGGGCGGTCTCCGAGGCGTGGTCGAACCCGCGCTGGCGGCCCTCGGGGGTCGCGTCGGGCGCCTCGCCGAGCAGCGGCATGAGCATCAGCTGGAGGCGGTCGCCCATCCACGGACTCGGCTGGTGGGAGATGCCGAGACCCTGGAGGCGGGGACGGTTGTCCGCGCCGTTCCTGCGGTGGTACTCGTACACCCAGCGCCGGGTGCGCACGTCGGTCGCGGGGGTGAAGAAGGCGAAGCCGTTGGGCACCGCGGTCAGCGGGAGGGTGTTGCCGCGGGAGAAGTCGCCGGAGGCATAGGTGCCGCGCCGGGTGTCGACCCAGGCGACTGCATCCTCGAGCGGCGGGTCCGCAGGCAGTGGGCCCAGGTAGGGGCCATCGATATAGCCGGTCAGCTCCGGGCAGGCAGGAGCGTGCTCGCCGTTCTCTGCGACGTCATCGACGACATCCGCGTCCTCGGGCACGGGCGCGTCGAGCACCAGCAGCACCTCGGTGACGGTGCGGCCGGCGAGCGCGGTGAGATCCACCTGGACGTCGTTCCACTGGTCGGCGTAGAGGATCCTGCCCTCGCCGAGGCCGCGCGCGGTCGCGTCGGTGCCGTACTGGTCGCGGGGGTCGTGATCGGAGAGCCGGCTGCCGTCATCGAGCACGAGGTCGAGCGCGACATGGGTCGCGCCCCAGGTCTGCTCCTCGTCCAGCACGGGGAAGACGTACCAGCGCAGCACATCGCCCGGGGCGAGGGTGCGGCCCGCGATCCATTCCACGCCCTCGAGGGCGGGCAGCGGCGCCTCGGCGCGCTCCCCTGCCTCCCCGGTGAAGCGCAGTGCGGACGGGGCGAGGAAGCCTGCGCCATCCTTGCTGGTGGGCGAGCCGACGGGACCTCGGTCTGCGGTGACGATCATGCGCGCAAGGCTATCGAGCACGGCGAGGAGCGTGCACGCGGCGCGCACAGTGCGGGCAGTGGGCCGACGGGGGAATGGATGGGGAGTCCTCCCCCTCGCGGGCCGCGCCGAGGCGCGACATACTTCCCAGAGCCCCGCCGCACATCCTTCGCACGTTCCCCGGGAGAGATCATGGTCCACGCCTCGCAGAGCTGGCACGGTCCGCAGGGCTCCCCGAGCCCGCACGGCCCGACGCCCCCGTCCTCCGGACGGGCCAAGCGTCCGCTATGGCACTGGCTCCTCCTCGCCGCCGTGACCGCCGGAGGGCTGCTCGTCGTCGCGATCGTGGGCGTGCTCATCGTCGTGCAGCTCCTGGGCCGCGGGGACCCGCAGGACACGCTCGATGACTTCTACACCTCCCTCGGCGAGCACGACTGCGAGCTGTTCATGGACTCCACCACCGAGGACTTCCGCGACTGGACGGGCTGGACCACCTGCGAGGTGTTCGACGAGCAGCTCGGGAACGTCTCCGCGGTCGATTACCGGATCGATGAGCGCATCAACCGCCGGGGCTACGCGATCTTCGAGGTGACCGAGACCTACTCCAAGAACGGGGAGACGATCGAGGTGCCGATGCGCTTCTATGTGCGGCGCATCGACGGGCAGTGGGACCTCGACGCCTTCGAGCAGGTCGACCCGAGCGCCGACCCGATCATCTGAGCCCCGCGCCTCAGCTCGTCTCCGCGCGGCGTCAGCTCGTCGCCGCGCTGCGTCCGCGATGGTGGCGGCGGCACACGGCCCGATAGGTCTCCGCCCCGCCCACCTGCCCCGGCGTGGCCTCGAGCGCGTCATCCGCACCGGCGACGAGACGCTCGTGGAAGACGGCGTCGGCCCCGCACAGCGCGCACACGGCGGTGAGCTTCACGACCTCCTCCGCGCTCGCCATGAGCTCGGGAAGCGGCGTGAAGGGCCCGGCGTCGTAGGTGACGCACAGTCCCGCGACGTGCACGTCGATCCCCGCCTCCAACAGCTGCTCGAGCACAGGCACGAGACCCGGACCGAAGAACTGCGCCTCATCCAGGGCGAGCAGGTCCGGCTGCTCCTCGCCGAGCAGGTCGAGCAGCTCGCGAGGCGCGGACAGCATCCGCGCAGGCAGACTCTCCCCGGTGTGGGTGGACAGGCGCTGCGGTCCCGCCCGGTCATCGAGCTGGTGCCCGATCACTGCGACGCTCCGTCCCGCCCGACGGGCACGGTCCACGCGGCGCAGCAGCTCCTGGCTCTTGCCCGCGAACATGGGGCCTGCGATGACGTGCAGTCGACCTGACCTCTGCGGCCGTCCTGACGGAATGGGGCACATGCCGTCAGCGTACGCGCAGGTCCCCGGGCCGCACCGGGACCCTCGGACGGCATCTGCTCGCCGGAGTCGTATGGTGCTGAGATGAGCACGCGACGCCCCTCCCCCCTCCATGGTCGCAAGCCACGGCAGGAGGACCTCGCCGCGTTCGCGACACCGAATCCCGATGCGATAGACGATGTCCTGCCCGGGCCCGGGGATCCGCCGCTGCGCCTGCTCATCGTGGGCATCAACCCGGGGCTGTGGACTGCCGCGGTCAACGCCCCCTTCGCCCGCCCCGGCAACCGCTTCTGGCCCTCGCTGCACCGTGCCGGTCTCACCTCGCGCCTCGTGGACGCCTCGCGGGGACTGGACCCCGAGGACGAGGAGGACCTGCACCGCCGCGGCGTCGGGATCACGAACCTGCTGGGCCGGGCCACAGTGCGCGCCGACGAGCTCAGCCGTGAGGAGCTGCGCGCGGCGGGCGCGCGTCTCCTGCAGCGTCTCGAGATGCTGCGCCCGAACACGGTCGCGATCGCGGGCATCACCGCCTTCCGCACGGCGTACCACCTGCCTAAAGCGCGCCTGGGCCTGCAGGATCCCGCGACCGTGCCCGGCTGGCCGGAGGACATCACGCTGTGGGTGGTCCCGCAGCCCAGCGGTCTGAACGCGCACGCGAGCGTCGCCTCCCTCGCCGAGGGGTGGCGGGAGGTCGCGCGCAGCGCAGACGTGGCCTGGCATGAGGACGGCGCCGACGAGGGCGGCCCCGCACCGACCCTCTGAACGTCGCCGCGGCGGCCCACAGCTAGGTTGGAGCCATGCCGCCCCGCGTCTCCCGCTCCCATGACGCCGCCTCCCGCTGGTCCGCCGCCGTGGTGGGATCGCGCACGGTGCGGCGTCGCTCGCTGCCCCGTCACCGGCGCGGTGACATCGACGTGCCCTTCACCCTGCTCGCGGGCCGGGAGGTGATCGAGGAGGACACCTTCTGGGCCGAGCACTCCCACCCCACGCACGAGCTGCTGTGGAAC
>DAHVRS010000425.1 GCA_027322375.1 Brachybacterium sp.
CGAGCGCGCCGAGCACCACGGGCGCGATCTACAAGAATGGCAGGAGCGCGGCGGGAGTCGCACCCACGTGCGGGGTCAGCATCTCGGTGAGGCCGGGGACGAGCTCCCAGGAGCCCGCGCCAGCACCGGTCATGGCTCCGGCCGGGACACCGGCGACGGCGAGCAGCATCTCCGGGTGCCCGAGATAGACGGGCACATAGGGGGCATGCAGCGCGAGGGAGGGCAGCAGCACCCACAGCAGGCGCTTGCGCCGTCGCGGCACGATCGGGGCAAGCAGCGCGAGGGCCGCGGCGGCGAGCAGCACCAGCACCGGCTGGACGGCGCCGATCACCAGGAGCACGAGTCCGCCCGCGGCGGCTGCGGAGACGCTCGCCTGGGACGCCTTGTGCGGCAGTCCGATCGCACGCCCCACGGCGAGGGCGAGAAGTGGCAGCAGCGCATGCACCAGCAGCAGCGGCCACGCGCCGAGCACGAGCGCGCCGAGCATAGCCGGTGCCAGGGCCCAGGCCGTCGCGAGGACGAGCCGGGCGCCGACGGCACGGGTGAGTGCACCGGAGGCCCACCAGGCCAGCAGCGCGCTCGCGGGCACGGCCGCGAAGACGAGGGATTCGATGATCAGATCGCCGGAGAGGGGGATGTGGCCGAGCAGGCGGATCAGCGCATCGCCCGGTCCCCGCTCGCCGAGACCGCCGGGGATCCAGTCCGTCCAGGCCGCCTGCCAGCGGTCCGCGAAGCTGTCCGGGAGGGTGCGCAGCGCAGGCCCGGCGAGCTCTCCCCGCCCGAACAGGCTCCTCAAGGTCACGAGCCCCAGCACGGTCGCGACCAGCGCCACCGTGCCCGTCCAGACGATGTGCCGTCCGTAGTCGGCGTCCTCGATCCCGTGCCGGGTTCCGGCGATGCCCCAGGTGGTGCGCTTGATGCGACGCTGACGGTCGTCGTCGGCGAAGAGACGGGTCCAGGTGTCGTCGACCCAGCGGCGCATCCCCTCGCTGCGTGGCAGGTACAGGGGTGCGAGCCGTCCTCGAGGCACCCGCGCCTGGCGGCGTTCGCGGCGTGCGCGGGCGAGGACTCGGCGGGCTCGGGGTGCGACCGCGGCGGCGGCACGCAGCTCCATCAGCGCGAGACGGGGTGCGGAGGCGGCGATCGCACCGGCCATGCGCAGCATCGTCTCGAGCGGGAGCAGGATCAGGGTCAGCAGGGCGTGGAGGGAGGAGCGCTGCTTGAGCAGGGCCAGCAGCTGGCCGGTCCGCTGCTCCTGGAGCCGCTCGAGCAGCGACCGGGTCGGATGGGGGTGGAGGACGCGGGCGGAGGCCTGCACGGCGACCCGCTCACCTGAGCGCCAGACGCGCCGGCACAGGTCCACCTCGGCCCAGGGGGCGGGGAGGTCAGGGTCCAGCCCGCCGCTCTCGCGCAACGTCCGCTCGCGGATGAGCATGCCGGGCAGGGGCACGCCGAGCACGTCCTGGCGCCAGTCGGCCTGGCCCTGGTCGATCTCGCCCGGGTCCACGCCCGTGATGATCCGGCCGCCGTGCGTGAGAGTGAGGCCCACGTCCACGAGCGCGTCGGCGCTCTCGGCGGTCAGCGGCGCGTCCTCGTCGTCCTCGGCGTGGCGGACCCGCTTCGCACCGACCACGGCGGTGTTCGGGGAGAGGTCGAGGGTCTCCAGCTGCCGTTCGAGTGCGTCGAGGCCCGGCGTGGAGCCGTCGACGACGAACCACAGCCAGGATTCGTCGGCCCCGCCCTCGGGGGCGCCGATGCGGCGGCCCGTGCGCTGGGAGCCGGTGCGCAGGCGTTCGGGGACCTGGGCGAGGTCCTCCGCCTGCTGG
>DAHVRS010000306.1 GCA_027322375.1 Brachybacterium sp.
GTCGTCGAAGAACCCGGCGGGGAAGAACGCGCCGCCGGCCCAGAGCCCGGTCTCGGGGTCCTGGTGGGCGAGCAGCCGCGCGCCGAAGCCCTCCTCGGCGATGCGGGCGCGGGTCGCGCTCCACACCTCCTCGGGCCGGTCCAGCAGGTCGCGCTCGACCTGCCAGCGCAGCGCCGGGTCCGTGTCCAGGAGCCAGGTGACGACGTCGTGGACGCTCACAGCGGGTAGGGGCCGAAGCGCAGCCAGGCCACGGCGACGGAGAGGAGGGCGAGGACCATCGAGGGGAGGGCGGTCATGGTCGGGTCGCCGCGGCGTGCGTGGACGAGGGCGGCGAAGACCATCGTGATCGCGAGTCCGGCGGCGGCGAGCGGCACGAGGATCGTGGCGACGTTCAGGATCCCGGGCAGCAGCAGGCCCACGGCGCCGAGGATCTCGAGCACCCCGATCGCCTGGATGGTCCAGTGGGGGAAGTCCTCGACATAGGGCGTGCGGTCGATGAGGTCCTCGCGCTGCATGGAGAGCTTGAGCGTGCCGCTGGCCACGAACGCGACAGCGAGCACGACGGCGAGGATCCACAGCAGGGTGTTCATCTCACAGCCTCCTTCGGCGCTGGTCACAAGTATCCCCCGCCGACGCGAGCAGTGTCATGGGATCAGCACATCAGTCACGAGCACGCACCAGGCGCTCGTGCCCGGTCTCCTCGAGGTCGGCGATGTCCGCGTTCGCCTTGAGGAACTCGGAGAAGGACTTGAAGCCGAGCGCCTTCTCGCTGAAGGACGGGTCCATGCGGCGCATATGGGACTTCACCGCGGAGCTGTGCAGCCATTCCGCATCTCCGCGGTCACCGAGCTGGAGGGCGCGCTGCAGCAGGCGGGTCGCCGCCTCGCGGGGGTCCTCGCCGTGCTCGTCGCTGTGCTCCTCGGTCTGGTCCTCGGCCTGCTCCTCGTTCGGGCTGCGGCGGCTGCGGGTGCGGGAGGCAGTGCGCTCCTCGTCCTCGCCGATCGTGCGGCGGGAGCGGGTGCGGGCGGGTGCGGCGCGGTCGGGCAGCTCGACGCCGGGGAGGTTCTCGTAGGACTCGAACTCGTCGCACGCGGCGGAGAGGGACTTCGCGGTCGAGCCGGTCACGCCCATCCCGATGACATACCGGCCCAGGCGGCGGCAGCGCTGGGCGAGGGGCACGTAGTCGGAGTCGCCGCCGATGATCACCACGTGGGTGAGGTCGGACATGAGGTAGAGGTCCTCGACGGTGTCGATCGCGAGCCGGATATCCGCGCCGTTCTTCGCGTAGGCCGCGGCGGGGAAGAGCTGGACGAGGTCCACGGCGCGGGCGACGAGCTGGCTGCGGTAGGTGGCGTTGACGGGTGAGGACCAGTCGGCGTAGGCGCGGGTGAGCATGAGCGAGCCGAAGGACGCGGCGAAGTCGATGATCGCGCCGACGTCCACGGTGGCGTTCGCGAGGCGCTCGGCGATCTCCGGCTCGGTGGGGTCCTCAGCGATGCGCTGGCGGTCGCGGCTGAAGGCCTGCCGGCCGTGGACCCGGTCGTACCAGGACATGACGATGTTGTCGAAGTCGAGGTAGACGGCGACGCGGGGATCCTGATTCTCTGCCATGCCCCCAGTCTGCCTGATCAGCGCCGGTGGCTCAGCGTCGGCCGATCCGCAGCGCCTCGCGGCGGCGATGGACCGTGAGATAGACCAGGTCCTCCTCGCCGGCACGGAAGCCGCGCAGGGTGCGGCGGGGCAGCAGGGCGAGATCGCCGGTGCGCAGCGGCTCCTCCCCGTCCTCGGTGGTGAGCGTGCCGGAACCGGCGACGACGTGCACGAGGGTGTCGACCTCGGCGCCGAGGTGCGGAGGGATCTCCTCCCTCGCGGGCAGGCGGATGAGGTTCGAGTCGAGCTCCCGTTCGGGCTCGGCGATGGACCAGAGCGCGCCGCGACGGGGCTCGTCCGGCAGGTCGGCGGTCGAGGTGAGGATCGACACAGGGGCTCCTTCGGATCGGTCGGGGAGGTGTCAGGACGCAGGATGGGAGGCGACGTCGACGAGCTCGGCGGCGGGGCCGGAGAGGCGCCTCGGCCCGTTCCACACGGCGCTGAGCGGGCGGCGCAGGCTCGCGCCGGCGACGGGGACGCGCAGCAGCTGGCCGCTCTCCAGGCCGGAGCGCACGGCGAGCATGCTGAGGACGGCGGGGCCTGCCCCGGCGGCGACGGCGATGCGCACGGCCGCGTTGCTGCCGAGCTCCTGGACGGGGGCGGTCGCGCCGGCGGCGGGCACGAGCTCCTCGAAGGCGCCGCGGGTCCCGGAGCCGCCCTCGCGGACCACGAGCGGGGTCGCGGCGAGCTCGGCGAGGTCGAGCTTCCCCTCCCGCAGCGCCCACTCGTGCTCGGGCGCGACGACCACCACGAGCTCGTCCTCGCGCAGGGTGAGGGTGTGGAGGTCGCGCGGGAGGCGAGGGGTCTCCACGAAGCCGAGGCGGAGCCGGCCGTCGTGCACTCCGGCGAGGACCAGCGTGGAGTTGAGGACCTCGAGATCCACGCGGACGCGCGGGCTGCGGCGGCGCAGCTCGGCGAGCCAGGCGGGCATGAGGTGCTCGGCGATCGTCATGCTGACTCCCACGCGGATCTCGTGCGCTCCCTCATCGCGGCTGTGGCGCAGCCACTCGGTGAACTCCTCGGCGGCCTCGAGCAGCTCGCGGGCATGGGCCGCGAACAGCAGTCCGGCCGAGGTGGGGCGGGAGCCACGCGGGTCCCGATCCAGCAGTGCGGTCCCCGCCTGCGCCTCGAGCTGAGCGATCATCCGGCTGGCATTGGGCTGGTGGAGGCCCACGCGGCGCGCGCCCGCGCCGAGCCCGCCCTCGTCGACGACGGCGACGAAGAGCTCGAGGGCCGGGAGGTTCGGCAGCGAGGACGGCATATCAGAATCATATGCCCTGCCCCGATTCTGCTCCCTACCGGCCAGTACGCACCGATGGAAACGTGGTCCCCATGTCGTCCTCCGTCTCCACCAGTACCCCCGACACCGCTGCCACCCCAGCCGCGCCACCTCCCGCTCCCCGCACCTCGCTCGTGCCGGGC
>DAHVRS010000433.1 GCA_027322375.1 Brachybacterium sp.
GAGCACTACACCTGGGATCTCGACCTCACCAGGCGGTGAGGCGGGCGGCGCTCTCACAGCTGCTCGGCGAAGATCTCCGCGAAACGGGAACCAGAGCTCAGGAGCTCATCGAAAGTGCCGCTCTCCACGATCCAGCCCCCCTCCAGCACGTGGATCCGGTCCATTCCGCGCAGCGTCCAGGCCCGGTGCGAGACGACGATCGTGAGGTGCTCGGCGGCGGTCTCGCGCAGCTGGACGAACACCTCCTGCTCGGCCTCCGCGTCGATCGCGGAGGTCGGCTCGTCCAGCACCCGGATCCCGGCGCCGCGCAGATGGATGCGCGCAAGGGCGATCCGCTGCCACTGTCCGCCGGAGAGCCCCACACCGCCGAAGCGGGTGCCGAGCATCGTGTCCAGTCCCTGCGGCAGCGACCTGACCATCCCGTCCGCGCGCGCCGCGGCGAGAGCGCGCCAGAACGCTTCCTCCGGGATCTCCTCCTCAGGGGTGCCGAGGGCGAGGGCGGCGCGCACCGTCATCTCGTAACGGCCGAACTCCTGAGTGACCAGGCCGAAGCGGGCCAGTCGCTCCTGAGGTGAGAGCCCCGCTGCGTCGACGCCGTCGATCTCGACCGTGCCGGCGGTGACCGGGACGATGCCGAGCAGGGCGCCGACGAGACTTGTTTTTCCGGCACCGTTGACGCCCACGAGCGCGACCATCTCCCCGCGCCGGACATGAAGATCCGCCGAGGACAGTGCTGGCCGTGACGCGCCCGGATACTGCACCGTGATCCCGGTGGTCCGCAGCTCGGCGACATCGTGGACCACGTCCTGCCCGGGCACGGCACCGGCGAGCGCCTCGAGCTCGCGGAAGCGTCGCACCAGCGGCGCCACGGTGATCACGTCCCCGAGCGCATAGCCCGCGCCGCGTGTGGCCTGGAGGCCCGCGATCACCCCCAGCACGCCGGCGCCGAGACCCGCAGCGCCAGCCCCCGCGCGCAGCACGGCCACGAGCGCCCCGCCGAGCAGGACCGCTGTCACGAGCCCGCCCAGGAGGTCCCCGCGCAGCAGCAGCGCGTACAGCCGGTCATTGATCCGCGTGAAGCGCCCGTACGCCTCACTCGCCGCCCCTGCGACCTTCACCCCCGTGCCGAGCGTGGAGAGCTCGGTGCCCGTCCTCGCGTCGATGAGCTGGTCCAGCAGGTAGCGGAAGCGACCGCTGTGGCTCGCCGACTCGGTGAAGCGAGCGTCCTGCACTCCCGCGCTCCACGCGAAGACCATCAGGTTCGGGAGCAGGGCGAGGACCACGAGCACCGCTGCAAGGGCGGAGAACGGCCAGATCGCCGCGCCGAGTGCGAGCGCGCCGAGCAGCGCCGCACCGGCGGAGAGCGCTGCAGTTATCCCGCCGTCGGCGGCGTCGTCGGGCATAGGAAGGACCCTAGTGCAAGGCCGGTCTCGTGTCCTGGGGCTTACCGAGCAGGAACTGGCGAGGCGGAGCGGCCCTGCGCGGCCATCTCGAAGTGGCAAGATGGCGCAATGGCATCCGAGAATCTCACTCGCGACGAGGCCCGCCGACGCGCCTCGTTCCTCAGCACCGACACCTACGAGATCCGCCTGGACCTCACCACCGACGAGCGGACCTTCCTCACCGAGACCACGCTCCGCTTCCGCTCCACCTCCGCCGAGGAGACCTTCCTCGACCTCATCGCCGAGGAGGTCACCGAGATCGAGCTCAACGGCGAGCTGCTGACCGATCCGGCCTCCCGCTTCGACGGCGCGCGGGTGCATCTGCCCGCCCTCGACGAGGGCGAGAACGTCGTGCGCGTGCTCGCGACCGGCCGCTACATGAACACCGGCGAGGGCCTGCACCGCTTCGTGGACCCGGTGGATCAGGAGGTCTACCTCTACACCCAGTTCGAGGTCTCCGACGCGCGGCGCATGTTCGCCTGCTTCGAGCAGCCCGACCTCAAGGCCACCTACCAGCTCACCGTCACCGCTCCCGCGCACTGGCGCGTCATCTCGAACTCCCCCACCCCGGCCCCCACCTCAGCCGGTCAGGATGTGGCGACCTGGGCCTTCGAGCCCACCGAGCGGATCTCCACCTATCTCGTCGCGCTGATCGCCGGGAACTACCAGGGCGGGACCGGCGAGGTCACCACCCGCGACGGCCGCACCATCCCGATGGGCGTCTTCGCCCGCGCCTCCCTCGCCGAGCATGTGGACGCGGACAACGTCATCGACGTGACCCGGCGCGGCATCGAGTTCTACGAGGAGGCCTTCGACCAGGACTTCCCGTTCCCGAAGTACGACCAGGTCTTCGTGCCGGAGTACAACATGGGCGCGATGGAGAACCCCGGCGCGATCACCTACGTCGAGGCGTACGTGTTCCGCTCCGAGGTCTCCGACGCGACCCGCGAGCGGCGCGACCTCACGATCCTCCACGAGCTCGCGCACATGTGGTTCGGGGACCTCGTGACCATGCGCTGGTGGGACGACCTGTGGCTGAACGAGTCCTTCGCCGAGTACGCCTCCACGCTCGCCAGCGCCGAGGCGACCCGCTGGACCGATTCCTGGACCACCTTCGCGCTGTCCGAGAAGGGCTGGGCGTACCAGCAGGATCAGCTGCCCTCGACCCACCCCGTCGTCGCGGACATGGTGGATCTCGAGGCGGTCGAGACGAACTTCGACGGCATCACCTACGCCAAGGGCGCCTCCGTGCTGCGCCAGCTGGTCGCCTATGTGGGCCGTGAGGCGTTCTTCGCCGGAGTCCGCGCCTACTTCGCCAAGCACGCCTGGGGCAACACGGAGCTGACCGACCTGCTCGTCGAGCTGGAGGCGACCAGCGGCCGCGACCTCAGCAGCTGGGCGGAGCTGTGGCTGCAGCGCGCCGGGGTGAACACCCTCGCGCCCATCATCGAGCGGGACGCGGACGGGACCGTCACCCGCTTCGCGATCACGCAGACCGCCCCCGCCGAGCACCCCGTGCTGCGCCCCCACCGCCTCCAGGTGGGCGGCTTCACGCTGCAGGACGGCAAGCTCGTGCGCACCGAGACGCTCGAGCTCGACGTCGA
>DAHVRS010000443.1 GCA_027322375.1 Brachybacterium sp.
GGTGGTGCCAGTCTCACCGTCGCGGCCCGGTCGGGCCATGGGCAGTGCTCCCCATCGTTCCCGGTGACAGCGAGGCTAAAGCGGCGAACACCGCCCCAGCGGACGAGGCGGCGCGAGTGTGGACGAGGGCGTTCTGGGGAGGGCGAGTGGTCCCAGGTGCCCCTCGTACACTGGACCGGCCCGTCACCCGCCCGCTCACCCCCTTCGAGGAGCACCTGTGCCCCGTCCGACCCGTCAGACCATGTCGCCCGAGCTGCGAGAGGTCTACGCGGCGCTCCTGCAGCGCGCACCGGAGAACCGGATCGAGCCGGACCTCACCCGCATCACCCGGGTGATGGAGCTGATGGGCGACCCGCAGAACTCCTACCGCTCGATCCGCATCGCCGGCACGAACGGCAAGACCACCACCGCCCGCATCCTCGAGCGGATCCTGCGCGAAGCAGGGCTGCGCACCGGCCGGACCACGAGCCCGCACCTGCGCTCTCCCGTGGAGCGCATCGCCATCGACGGCGTCCCCATCGACGAGGAGGGCTTCCTCCAGGCGTACCAGGACGTGGAGCCCTTCGCGCTGATGGTCGACGCGGAGTCCGCGGAGAAGGGTGGCCCGCCGCTGACCTTCTTCGAGTACCTCACCGCCATGTCCTTCCAGGCCTTCGCCTCCGCCCCGGTCGACGTCGCCGTGGTCGAGACCGGCATGGGCGGCACCTGGGACGCGACCGGCGCCGTGGATCCCGACGTCGCCGTCATCACCCCGATCTCCCTGGACCACCAGGAATACCTCGGCGACACGATCGCCGAGATCGCAGGGGAGAAGGCAGGGATCCTCACCTCGCGCGCCACCGCGATCCTCGCCAGCCAGCCCTATGAGGACGCGGCCGATGTGCTGCGCGAGCGGATCATCGCCGTCGGCGCCGAAGCCGCCGTCGAGGACCAGCAGATCGGTGTCCTCTCCCGCACCCCGGGCGTGGGCGGGCAGATGCTCTCGCTGCAGGGCATCGCCGGACGCTACGAGGACCTGTTCCTCTCCCTGCTGGGCAGCCACCAGGCCGGCAACGCGCTGCTCGCGGTCGCCGCCGCGGAGGCGCTGCTGGGCGACGGCACCACCCCGCTGGATGGCGACCTGCTGCGTACCGCGCTGGCCGACGTCACCTCCCCGGGCCGCGCCGAGGTGGTGCGCCAGGCGCCGACGATCCTGCTCGACGCCGCGCACAACCCCGCCGGCGCCCTCACCCTCGTGGACACGGTCCGAGAGAACTTCCGCTTCACCCGCACCGTCGGCCTCGTCGGGATCCTGCAGGAGAAGGACGCCGCGGAGATCCTCGACGTCCTCGAGCCGCTCCTGGACAGCGTCGTCATCTCGCAGTCCAGCTCCCCGCGGGCGATCTCCACCGACCGTCTCGCCGACATCGCGCGCGACATCTTCGACGACGAGGACCGGGTCCTGGAGCAGGCGAGCCTGCCGGACGCGATCCAGGCCGCCGTGGATCTCGCCGAGACCGATGGGGACCAGTTCGGCGGTGTGGTCGTCGCCGGTTCCGTGACCCTTGCCGCCGAGGTGCGCGACCTGCTCGGCGTCCCCGAGGAGGCCTGAGCATGGCACTGGATCTCACCCCGTCCACGCGCCCGCACGGCGCGCAGCGCGCCTTCGCCGCGACCATCCTCATCATCGAGGCGTTCGTCCTCTTCTTCGCCGCGCTCGTCGCCCACCAGCTGGTGCCCGACGAGCGGGTGCTCACCTGGACCTGGGGGCTGCTGACGGCGCTCGCGATGGTGGCCTGCTCCGGGCTCCTGCGCCGCGGCGCCTGGGCCTATTGGCTGGGCATCGCCCTGCAGCTCCCGATGATCCTCCTGGGGCTGCAGATCGGGGCGATGTGGCTGGTGGGGGCCGCGCTCGCCGCCCTGTTCATCTACTCCGTGTTCACCGGGCACCGCCTGGACCGCGAGAAGGACGGCGTGGATTCCGCGGTGTGGGCCGCGGAGGGGCAGAGCTCTGAGAACGGGAATGAGGACGGCGCTGAGCCGGGGGACAGGGACGCCTGAGTTCCTGGGTACCCTGGGGCCATGACCGCACAGCGCACACTCGTCCTGCTCAAGCCCGATGCCGTCCAGCGCGGCCTGCGTGGGGAGATCCTCCGCCGCATCGAGGCCAAGGGCTACGGCATCATCGCCCTCACCCAGCGCACCGCCACCGCGGAGGAGCTCGCCGCCCACTACGCCGAGCACGAGGGCAAGCCCTTCTACCCCGGCCTCGTCGAGTACATGGGCTCCGCCCCGCTCGTGGCCGTGGTCGCCGAGGGCGTCAACGTGATCCCCGGCTTCCGCTCCCTCGCTGGCGCCACCAACCCCACCGAGGCCGCGCCCGGCACCATCCGCGGCGACCTCTCCTGCGAGCAGGACCTGCCCGTGATCCAGAACCTCGTCCACGGCTCCGACTCCGAGGAGTCCGCCGCCCGCGAGATCGCGATCTGGTTCCCCGAGCTCGGCTGACGAGCCCCCGCCCGGCCACGCCGGGCCCCCTCGGGCGTGAGACGCGCCGCAGCTGAAGAAGCAGCGGCGCGTCGTCGCGTGCGGCGTGCACAATGACACTCATGGGTGTGTCTGTGATCGTTGTCCTCTTCCTGCTCCTCGCGCTTGCGCTCGCTGTCGCGATCCTCGCCGCGGTCGCGCTCCCGCACCTGCGTGGCGAGAGGGACGACGCCACCGCCGCCCCGCGAGGTCACAGCTCCCGCACGGAGCGCGCCGAGGCCGCCGTTGCCCGCCCGGAGACGTCACGCACCGTGCCCAGCACGGCACCGGCGACCGAGGCCAGCGCCCGGACCGCCCAGCCTGCTCCAGGGCAGACCCGTCGGACCCCCGCTGACGCCCAGGGCACTCACTCCCAGGCCCGCCCCGGGGCGCCCCGGAACGCCGCCTAGACTGGCAGCTGTTCTCGCCGCTTCGTCGGCTTCCCGACCCCGGAGGTGACCCGTGGATCCCGATGCCCTACTCGCGCTGATCGCCGGCGGCGGTGGTGGTGTCCTCGTGCTGGGAGCCGGTGCGTGGGCGTACCTGCGCAGCCGCGGCCGCACCCGGTCCGGTGACGACACCACCCGTACCGACGACACCCCGGCCGACGGCGCTGGCAGCGCCCCCGCCGCCCGCACGTCGACCGCGGTCAAGGACCGCCCCGCGGCCCCCACCTGGGCCGACACCCTCTCCGCCCCCGCGCCGACGCGCCCCGCTACCCCAGAGGCTGAGGGTGAGGCTCCGGCCGCGCAGGACGGTGCCGGCCCGTCGGCCGCCACCACTGGCTCCGCCACTGCTGACGCTGCTGCAGCCGGCGCTGCTCCGGTCGAGGCTGCCGACGCGCCCGCCGCCGAGGACGTCCCCTTCGACCAGGAGACCGCCGGCGCGACCGGCGTCGTCGAGGAGGGCCCCGGCGCCGCCGCCGAGGAGCCCGTCGCCCCTGCTGCGCCGGCTGAGCCTGCGCCCGCCGACTCCGCGCCTGCTGACGCTGCTGCTCCGGCCACCGCCGAGGCACCCGCTGCGGAGACGGCCCCGGCCATCGATACCGCACCCGCCGAGCCCGCTGCTCCCGAGGCCCCCGCCGAGGTCGAGGAGCGTTCCGCCGCTGGGCCCGCGATCGAGACCCCTGAGGCGCCCGCGGACCGCATGGTGCGCCTGCGCGAGCGCCTCTCCCGCTCCGGCGCGCTCGGCCGCGGCATCCTCACCCTCCTCACCCGCGGCAGCGCCGTGGACGAGGACACCTGGGACGAGATCGAGGAGACGCTGCTGCTGGCGGACCTCGGCCCCGACGCGACCGACGAGATGCTCGAGAACCTCCGTCGCCGCATCCAGGTGCTCGGCACCGATGACACCGAGGCCGTGCGCGAGGCGCTGCGCGAGGAGCTGCTGACCCTCATCGACCCGGCGATGGACCGCCGCCTGGCCGCGACCCGCCGCGAGGCACCGGACGGCTCGACCGTCCCCTCGGTCATCCTCATGGTCGGCGTGAACGGCACCGGCAAGACCACCACCGTCGGCAAGCTCGCCCGCGTCCTCGTCGCCGCCGAGCGCAGCGTGGTCCTCGGCGCCGCGGACACCTTCCGCGCCGCCGCCGCGGACCAGCTCCAGACCTGGGGCTCGCGCGTGGGCGTGGACACAGTCCGCTCCGACCGCGACGGGGGAGACCCCGCCGCCGTCGCCTTCGACGCCGTGAAGACCGGCATCACGCAGGAAGCGGACGTGGTCATCATCGACACCGCCGGGCGCCTGCAGAACAAAAAGGGCCTGATGGACGAGCTCGGCAAGGTGCGCCGCGTCGCCGAGAAGGCCCTGCACGGCGACGAGGTCGCCGAGGTGCTGCTCGTCATCGATGCGACCACCGGCCAGAACGGCATGCAGCAGGCGCGCGTGTTCTCCGAGGCCGTGAACATCACCGGCATCGTGCTCACCAAGCTCGACGGCACCGCCAAGGGCGGCATCGTCGTCAATGTCCAGCGCGAACTCGGCGTGCCCGTGAAGATGGTCGGCCTCGGCGAGGGGATGGACGACCTCACCCCCTTCGACCCGCACGGTTTCGTCGACGCCCTGCTCGAGGCCTGACGCAGAACCTGTACGACCACACCGCGAAGGCGGCGCACCGAAAGGTGTGCCGCCTTCGTCGTCCCACGGCTCATCCCGCGACTGGCTCGTCCCACGGCGCGGACCCTCCGGTCACGGAAAGGTCACGGGGCCCCTCGCACCTAGGTGATCCCTAGCCTCGGCCGCACTCTGTGAGCACGGCCCGCCCGGCCGTACGGCAGCCGCGGAGTTCCCTCCCGGCCGCCGGTCCCTCCACCTTCGGAGACCGCTATGGAGCCCTTCACCCTCGACACGGGGGCGACGGCCTGGATCCTCACCAGCGCCGCCCTCGTGCTGCTCATGACCCCCGGCCTGTCCCTCTTCTACGGAGGCATGGTCCGTGCACGCACCGTGCTG
>DAHVRS010000456.1 GCA_027322375.1 Brachybacterium sp.
CCTCCCACATCATGTCCTGGAAGTCGTCCTCGGTGACCAGGCGCTCGATCACGGGGTCGTAGCGGGAGGTCATCGCATGCCAGTCCATGCCGTCCATGTCCGCGCGCCAGTACTGCTGGGCCATGATCCGGTAGTTGTCCCAGAGCATGCCGCGTCGCTCCTTGACCGGGTCCACGGTCAGGCGCAGGCGGGAGGTGTCGATGACCACGCGGGCGGGGTCCTCGTCCTCGACCTTGCGGGTCGCGGGGACCTGCACCCAATCTTCGCCCTGTCGGATCACGAGCGTGGTGCCGTCGCCGGAGGCGGCGAGGTCGGTGACGCGCTCGGCGAGGACGGTGAGCTTGCGATCCTTCAGCGACCAGTGCTCGAGCGTCGGCGCGGGCGGCTCGCCCTTCACGCCGGCGCGGGCGGTGCCGAGCACGCCCGGCTGCGGGTGGCGCAGCCACACGAACCCGCCTTCGACCGCGGTGAGATGCGAGTAGTAGCCGGAGGTGACGGGGAAGGGTACGAGCCGCGACTCGATCGCCTCGAGGTCGATCTGGGTGCGCGGCGGGCGCCCCGCCTCCTCGGACCCGGCAGCGGAGTGCGAGCTCGCAGGCGCTTCGGCCGACGGGCTCGTGCCCGACGTGGCAGACTCCGTCCCAGCGGCTGCGCCGTCGGCAGAAGTGCCGTCGGCCGTGTCCGTGGCCTGCGACTTTCCGTCCTTCGGGTCCTTCTCCGGCTCGCCGCCCCAGCCGTCGGGGTGCGGGCCGAAGGGATCGGCGGTGGAGCGCTCGAGCGGGATGAGGAAGGGCCGCTCGGCGTTGACGAAGCCGAGGTCGAAGACCATGTCGTCGTAGACCGTCTCGAAGGTGCGCAGGCTCAGCAGCGCGAGATGCTTCCCATCGGCGCTGAAGGCGGGGGAGGAGTCCTGGTACTTCCCGGAGGTGAGCGCACGGCCGGTGGGCTCGTGGTCCTCGGTGTCGGAGACCATGAGGCGGCTGAGCTGCCAGGAGTTCGGTTCGGTCCACACCAGGTAGCGTCCGTCGGGGGACCAGGCGAGGTCGCGAACCTCGCCGCCGCCGGAACGGCCTACCTCCCGCACATGCTCGAGCTGCGGGGCGGGGACGGCCTCGGGCGCATCCTGCTCCCAGGTGGAGGCGGCGGGCTTCGTCTTCGCGCTCGAGGCCCCGGCCGGGTCCTCGACGCCGCGCAGGGTCACGAGGCGCACCACGTTGTCGTGCGTGGACAGGGCGATCTTCGACCCGTCGGGGGAGGGGATCGCGTGCAGGATCCGGCCCACCTCGCCCACGGCCAGGCGGATCTCCTCGCCGCCGCCGTCCAGGCGGGTCACGGCGAGCACGTCGGAGCCGACGCCGCCCCTCTCGCGGTCGCTCAGCGCCTCCGCGTCTGTGACGAAGACGGCGTAGGGGCTGCGGCCGAGCGGTCGCACCTCCCGCAGTCGCAGCCCGCACGTCCCAGCGAGGAGGCGGGCGGGGCCACCGCGGTGGGTGAGGGCGTGGGCGCTGCCGCGCCACTCGATGACGCTCGCGCGCGCGTCGTGCAGCGGGCGCATGGCCAGCAGGTTCTTGTTTGCCGAGGCGGGGCGGGGGACGCGGGCGGCGCCCACGCCGGAGACGAGCACCTCGATCTCGCGCGGGGTCGCCTCCAGCGAGTCCATCGCGAACAGGCGCCCGCGAGAGCTGAACACGATCGAGGAGCCGTCGGTCGCGGGCTCCCGCAGGTAGCCCTCGTCCTCGGTGAGGGTGGTGTGGGCCCGCAGGTCGGTGCCGTCGGCCGCGACGGACCAGAGGTTCGCGCTCGCCCGGTCGGTCAGCGCCGCACCGGGGCCGGGGGTGTCCGAGGCGAACAGGAGACGGTCCCCGTACCAGGCGATCCGCAGCTTCGAGGCGAGGATCTCGTCCAGCAGCGGCTCCCAGGAGCGGGCGGCGTGCGCCTCGGCGGGCGAGTCCAGCGGCACGTCCTCGGTGGAGAGCCAGAGCTTCACCGCGGTTCCGCCCTGATAGTGCTTCCAGGAGGCCTGGTCACGGCGCCATGGGGTCGCGACCACGGTGGTGCCGGAGGGGTGGATCGCGACCTCGCCGCTGCGGCCCAGCGGCAGCAGCTCGGCGTCGCCCTCGAGGGTCAGCGCCCACAGCTGGGCGTCGCGCGCGATCGGGGCGCCGTAGCTGGTGGTTGCGACGATGCGGCCGTCCGGCAGCCAGCCGACGACCTTCGTGGAGGGCTTGCCCCAGTGGGTCAGGCGGCGTGGGGCGGTGTCGCCCTCGCTGGGGATCACCCACACCTCGGGGCCGCCGGAGGTGCGGGAGGTATAGGCGATGTGGGTGCCGTCGGGGGAGAAGCGGGGGTAGCCGACGGGGGCGCGCTCGTCGGTGAGTCGCCAGGCGCGGCCGCCCTCGAGCGGGGCGAGCCAGACATCGTCCGCGGCGGTGAAGGTGATCAGCCCGTCCCGGACGTCGGGGTGGCGGAGGTAGGCGGCATGGGGTGCGGCAGAAGTGGGCGTCATCGGCATGTCCCCCAGCTTATGCGTGCTCGGGCGGGTTCCCCAGGTCTTCTGCGGCCGACGGGTGGGCGGCGGGGCGCGTCCGCGCGCACGCTCGGGTTCGCGCGCAGGTGCTCGCTCAGGAGAGCGCTGCGGTGAGGACCTCGTCGACGCGGTGGAGGGAGAGGGCGAGGTCGGCGCGGGTCACGGTCGCCTCCCCGTCCGCGTCGTCCGGCAGGACGTCCTCAGGCACCATCCCGGCCGCGCCGAGCCAGGCGAGATCGGGCAGCGCCGAGCCCGGCTCGACCGGCTGCGGCAGTGCCGTGTCTGTTGCAGGATCCCAGGTCACGCCGCGCCCAGCCAGCGCCGGACGCAGCAGTGCGGCGAGCAGCATCGCGGTGCAGTCGCGGGTCGCGGGCTCCTCGGGGCGCACGCGCATCTCGGCATCGCCCCACAGCGCGCCGCGGCCGTGCAGCCACAGCATCGCGGTCACCCGGTCCGGGTCGTCGCCGAGGTCGGTGAAGGGGTGGGGGAGCACGGCGGGGTTGACGGCGGGCGCGCCGGCCAGGCGGTGCAGGGCGACGGCCACGGCCCCGCGGTCCACGTCCTGATCGGGGGCGTAGGAGCGGGCTGACAGGGCGGGCTGGACGCCGCTGTCGTGCGCCCAACGGATCGCGGTCGCGGCAGGGTCCTCCGCGGCGACGTCGGGGAAGGGGGCGCTTACGCCCACCGCCGCGCCGCCGGCGGAGGAGGCGCTCGAGGGGACCACCCCGCCGCGAGTCAGCACGAGCCCCGCGCCTACCGCCCCCGTCACGGCCGTCGCAGCACCCGCGAGCAGGACCGCCCGGCGGGGCGTGCGCTTCGGCGCAGGCTCGGGTGCAGGCGCAGGCGCGGCGGGTGAGGGCGGCATCGGGGCGCGCTCGGGTGCGCCGGGACGGCCGGGGCGCAGATGCGGGGCCGGCGGTCGTCTCATAGCCATCCCAGCTCCTGCATCCGCTGGATGATCGCCCAGCTCACGGCGAGGTTCCCCCAGCCGTTGAGGTGGATGCCGTCCGGGGAGCGCAGTGCGTCCGGCACGATCTGCTGCGCGAGCGCGGTCTCGGTCGTGGCCTGCTCGAGCAGGCGCAGCGAGCTCAGCGGCGGGCAGTTCAGCCCCTCCTCCGAAGTGAGCAGACCGCCCAGGTCCAGGAAGTGCTCGCCGTAGCGCTGGGCCTGCTCCGCGTTCACCGCAGCAACAGCCTCCGCGGTCGCCGAGCCGACAGGGTCATGGGGCGTCGCCCACTGGCCGAGCACGAGCGTGTCCGTCGCTGGAGTCGTTGCCGCGTCCCACATGCGCTGGGTGTCGGCGAGGACCCCGTCGATGTCGAGGATGTTGTTCTTCCCCATCCACAGCACCTGGCGGGAGTCCTTCGCGACCGCGGCGAGGGAGGAGCGGAAGGTGCCGCCATCGACCGGGGCCTGCCCGCCGTCGGGCATGAAGACCCAGGCGCCCGAGCTGCCATCCAGCACGCCCGCGATCCCGTCCACCTCGCCGGGGATCCGCAGCGGACCGGCGGGGGAGAGCGCGGGCTCGAGATCCACCGCGACCTGACCGGTCGCCGGATCGGGCTCGCCGCGTCGGCGCAGGATCGGGGTGTCCAGGCCCCGCATGAGCAGCGTGTGCGCGGAGCGGGTCGCGCCCACCCCGTAGGCGTGCACCACGGCGGGCGCGGCGGCGAGGGCGAGCTGCTCATGGATCCGCACGGCGCGCGGGGTCGCGTTCGCCCCGCCTTCAGAGCTCATCGAGGAGGAGCCCCACAGGGTGAGCGCGCGGGCGTCTGCCGCAGGAGCGAGAAGACGGCGTGCGGCGGCGGAACCGATCGTCGAGGAGCCGTCCACGGGGAGGGGTGCAGCAGGCGCGGCCGGAGCGGCGGCATGCTGCGGCATCGCTGTCCTCCATGGGGCCGGGCGGAGCAGGTGCCCCACCGACACCCGCGCGTGCACAGCTTACGGGAGGATCAGCGCGGCGGGAGGGGCTCCGGCGGGCATCACAGGCAGCCCCCGCCCGTCGGCCGATATCCGGGAAAGCGTTGACCGCTCAAGCTTGCGGTGGCATGCTCGCCAGGGCCGTCAACGGACCGGACCGCCCGGACCCGGTGGGCCCACGAGGCGCCCGCCGCACACCCCTCTCGGGAGAGCATCGATGACGATGACCCGCCGCACCCTCGCCGTCCTCACCGCAGGTGCCGTGCCCGCCCTGGGCCTGGCCGCAGCCGCGCAGGCCGCCCCACCCGGCGGCTCCGGCGGAGGGGACGGAGGAAGCCCGGGCCCCACCAGCGCCGAGGCGGCGCTCGCGCTGTCCCGCGTGCGCGCCTCCGCGGACGTCCTCATGGCCGACTACGACCAGGAGAAGGCCTGGTTCCCCTCGAGCTGGTGGAACTCCGCCGTCGCCCTCCAGACCATCGGCGACTACATGGTCCGCACCGGCGACCTGCGCTATCTCCCGCACCTCGAGCACACCTTCGAGCGCAACCAGGCGCCCTTCTCCGCCGGGGAGCTCTCCGGCGACGAGCTGTACGGCAACTTCTGCTCCCGCGCGATCGACGACTCGGGCTGGTGGGCGCTGACCTGGATGTGCGCCTTCGACCTCACCGGCGAGCAGAAGTACCTCGACATGGCCGTCACCATTGGCGAGTTCATGCATGACTTCTGGGACACCGGCCGCTGCGGTGGCGGGATCTGGTGGGACGAGGAGCGCACCTACAAGAACGCCGTCACCAACGGGCAGTGGGTGCGCTTGACCGCGCAGCTCCACAACCGGCTCGACGGCGACCGGCTCTGGCTCTCCCGCGCCCGCGAGGCCTGGGACTGGTACGTCGCGAGCCCCATGATCAACGAGGGCGGCCTGCTCAACGACGGCCTCACCGAGGACTGCGGCAACAACCACGACCACGTCTACACCTACAACCAGGGCCTCGCGATCGGTGCCGCGCTCGAGATGCACCGCGCCACCGGTGAGGAGGAGATGCTCGACATGGCCCGGTACTTCGCCGATTCCGCCCTGCGCGAGGGCGCGCTCGTGGAGGACGGCATCCTCCAGGAGTGGACAGACCCGCTCGGCGAGACCACCAACGACAACCACAAGCAGTTCAAGGGCATCTTCGCGCGCTACCTCATGGACCTCGCCGACACCACCGGCGAGACCGTCTACCGCGAGGCCGTCGCCCGCCAGGCCGCCTCGATCTGGGAGAGGGACCGCACCGACGAGGGCCGGCACGGCGTGCGCTGGAACGGCGAGGAGACCGCGGAGTCCCCGAACGTCGCCGACTGGCGCACCCAGGCCAGCGCCCTCAGCGCCCTGATCGCGGATCTGCCGCTGACCGGTGCGGACCGCTCGCTGACCGCCGCGCTCACCGCCCCGCCCGTCGTGGTGCCCGACGGCCGGCCTGCCGTGCGGGAGCTGCCGCTGACCGTCACCGCGACAGCGCCCGGCGGCCGCACCGTCCCGATCCGGCTGCGCGCCGAGGCCCCGGAGGGCTGGGACGTGGAGCTGCCCCGCTTCGTCCGCCCCGACCTCCCAGGTCAGGAGGGCGCGGTCGCCATCGCGGACCTCACGCTCGCCGTCACCGTCCCGCCCACCGCGGCCGACGGGGTCCACCGGATCCGCGTTCACGCGCACGGCCCTGGCGGCCTCGAGTTCACCGCGGTCACGACGGTGACCGTCGCACGCGAGATCGACTTCGACGGCGGCACCGAGGACCGGCCCTGGCTGGTCGAGGACCGCGGCTCCGGCGTCACGGACCTGCCCGGCCGCTTCGCCGACGGCACCGGCTCCTTCACCTACCGCTTCCCGTTCCCGGCCAGCACTTCGAGCGCACGGCTCATCGTCGAGCTCTCGAACCAGTTCGTCGTCGAGGTCTCGGCCGACGGCGAGGACTGGACGGAGCTGCTGCGCGAGAGCGAGCCGCTGCGCGACGGCTCGAACCGCCGCGTCTACCCCGTCGAGCTCACGGCGTTCCTCGTCGGCACGGACCGGGACGTGCTCGTGCGCGTCTCCGACGCGTTCCCCGAGGACGGCTGGGGCGGGCAGGTCCACCACGTCCGCGCCGAGTACGAGGCGGGCTGAACGGGCCGTCCTGCGACGACGGGGGATCAGCCCAGGTCGTAGTCGACGACCACGGGGGAGTGGTCCGAGAGCCGCACGCCGTGATGCTCCCGGTCCACCTCCGCGCGCACGGCGGCGCGGGCGAGGCGCGGCGTCGCCAGGTGGTAGTCGATCCGCCAGCCCGCGTCGTTGGCGAAGGACTGCCCGAGCCACGACCACCACGAGTACGGACCGTCCTCCTCCGGATGCAGGCGCCGCACCACATCCACGAGCGTGCGTGGGGAGAGCTGCTCGCCCAGCCACTCCCGCTCCTCGGGCAGGAACCCGTCGGTCTGCTGGTTGCGGCGCCAGGCGGCGAGATCCTGCCGGGTGTGGGCGATGTTCAGGTCGCCCATCAGCAGGAACTCGCGACCGTCGGCCGCGGCGGCACGGCGGGTGCGGGTCAGGTAGCGGGAGAAGCCGTCCATGAACTGCATCTTCCGCGCATACTTCGCCCCGCCGTCGGGCGCCTCCCGCATCCGCTCGGGCCGCTGCAGGTGCGCGGGCAGGCCACCCTTGGGCAGGTAGAGGCAGGCGATCGTGACCGGGGCGTCCGCGAGGTCCACCTCGAGGTACCGGCCCTCGGTGATGAAGCGCGAGAGCCCGCGCGCGAGCGGCACCCGGTCCGCGGCGGGGACCGGCGTGAGGGGTTCGTCGGGGCCGCCGAGTAGCGCGGCGCCGGACCAGGTGCGCACCGCCGCGGGCGGCTCGCGGGTCAGCACCGCGACGCCGTTCCGGCCGGGCAGCTGCCCCGTCTCGAGCGCGACCTGGAAGTCGCCGAAGGCGCCGTCGGGCAGCTTCGAGGCCTGCGCCCGCACCTCCTGCAGCGCGACCACGTCGCAGCCGCGCGTGGCGAGCCAGTCACCGAAGCCCCTGCGGTGAGTGGCGCGGATCCCGTTGACGTTGACCGAGGCGATGCGGAGCATCCCCGCAGGCTACGTCTCGCACCCGACGGGCTGGGGGTGTCGTGCGCGGACGCATGGCGACGGGAGGCGCCGCGCCGGATCAGTCGAGCGGGGTGCCGACGACGGGCCCCTCGGTGTTCGGCTTCCAGCCCAGCGCGGGAGCGACGTGGGTCGCGAAGTTCTCGAGGATCTGCAGGTTCAGCTCGACCCCGGCCTGGCTCGGGATCGTGAGCAGCAGGGTGTCCGCGGACTGCACGGCCGCATCGGCCTTCAGCTCCTCGATCAGCTGGTCCGGCTCGCCGGTGTAGGTGCGGCCGAAGGTCGAGCGGGTGCCGTCGATGATGCCGATCTGGTCGCCGCTGCTGCCCCCGCCGGGGCCGAACAGCATCCTGTCGCGATCGGTGAGGATCGGGAAGACGCTGCGGGAGACGGAGACGCGCGGGGTGTGCGTGTGGCCGGCAGCGCGGAACGCCTCGCGGAACACGTCGATCTGCTCCGCCTGCAGGTCTGCGAAGGCGGCACCGTTCGCCTCGGTGAGCAGGGTCGAGCTCATCATGTTCAGGCCCTGCGTGCCGGTGCGCTCGGCGGTGGCGCGTGAGCCGGAGCCCCACCAGATGCGGCGGATCAGACCCTCGGACTGCGGCTCGATCGCGAGCGGGGCGTGCGGGGCGGCATCCGACATGTACGGCTGCGCGGCCGCCTTCGTCATCGGTGCCCCCTGGATGGCCTGCAGGAACACCTCGAACTTCGACATCGCGATGTCCGCGCCGCGCGGGTCGGTGGAGCCGGTGTAGCCGAAGGACTCCCAGCCGCGGTCCGCCGCCTCGGGCGCGCCGCGGGAGATGCCGAGCGCCACGCGGCCGTCCGCGATGAGGTCGAGCGCCGCGGCCTCCTCGGCGAGGTAGAGCGGGTTCTCGTAGCGCATGTCGATCACGCCCGTGCCCACCTCGATCCGCTGCGTGCGCGCCGCGACCGCAGCGAGCAGCGGCATGGGGGAGGCGGATTGGCGCGCGTAGTGGTGAACGCGGAAGTAGGCGCCGTTCACGCCGAGCTCGTCCGCGCCCACGGAGATATCGATCGCGTCGTGGAGCATCTGGCGGGCGGTGATGCCGCCCTGCGCGGGGTTGCCGCCGTAGTGGCCGAAGCTGACGAATCCGAAGGCATGCATGGCCCCACCCTATCCGGTTGTTGAATACTGGACTAGAGAGAGTGGGGTCATGCGCGACGTGCGGCTGACGGGGCCTTCGCGCTGCGTGCCTGCGCGGGTGCGGTGTTCGCGTCGTAGCAGGTGCTCGCTGGTCTCAGCCCGGGTGGGTGCCCATCACCACGAACGCGAACATGACGCCGAAGCAGTCCTTCACCTGGCCGTAATGGTCACCCCAGGGGGCGAGTGCGAAGGGCATCGCGATCGAGCCGCCGCCCTCGAGGATCCGCCCGATCAGCGCCTCCGCCTCCTCGACCGTGTCCAGTGCGAGGAGGAAGGAGTAGACGTCCGAGCCCAGCGGCGGCAGCTCGTCGCCCGGCCCGCCGATCGCGTCCCCGCCGGAGACGGTGAGCAGACCGCCGGTGAGCGTGGCGTGGGAGACCGCGCCCTTCGGGGGAGTGAACGGGAAGCCGGAGAGGTCCGGGATCTCGTCGTAGGTCCTCAGGTCCAGGTCCCCGCCGAACAGCTCGTGCCAGTGGGCGAGGACGTCCTGCCCGTTGCCGGGGAAGGAGTGGGCCTGCCCGCAAGTCGTTGACGGTTGATCAAGCTGCTTGAGCCTGATCTTCGTGTTCTTCGGTATCGGCCTGGTCGTGCTTGATGGCGTTCTCGAACGCGACCGGGCTGGTGTAGTCGAGGCTGGAGTGCAGCCGGCGACGGTTGAAGACGATCTCGATCCAGCGAGCGACCTCGCGGCGAGCTTCGGCCCGAGTCGGCCAGGAACGGCGGTCGTAGAACTCGGTCTTCAGCGTGGCACCGCAGCAAGGTAGAGCCAGCCCTCGCCGGTTGGCAGGTACGTGATGTCGCTGATCCAGATGGCATCGAGGCGTCCTTGATCCCAGCGCCGCTGGGCATGATCGGCGAAGCCTCGGGCAGCGGGATCTTGGATCGTGGTCACTGAATCGCCCCGGGTCTGGTGGAGGCTCTGATCCCACGGGAGGATGAGGAGCATGGCAGCACCGAGGAAGTACCCCGATGAGCTTCGGGAGAGGGCCACGAGGATGGCCGTGGACGCGCGACGGGATCCAGCGACGAGGTCGGGAACGTTCCGCCGTGTGGGCGAGCAGCTCGGGATCAATCCCGAGACTCTGAGGAACTGGGTCGTGCAGGCCGAGATCGACGAGGGCCACCGACCCGGGACCACGACCAGCGACGCCGAGCGGCTCGCTGAGCTGGAGAAAGAAGTGCGCGAGCTGCGCCGGGCGAACGCGATTCTGAAGTCGGCCTCGGCTTTTTTCGCAGCGGAGCTCGACCGCCCACAGCGATGATCGTGACGTTCATCGACCAGCACAAGCACGAGTTCGGCGTCGAGCCGATCTGCCGCACGCTCACCGCAGCGGGCACCCAGATCGCGCCGAGCACCTACTACGCGTTCAAGACCCGCCCGCCCTCGAAGCGGGCATTGCGCGATGCGGAGCTGCTGGTCGATATCCGGCGCGTGCACGCGAAGAATTTCGGGGTCTACGGCGCGAAGAAGCTCCACGCTCAGCTGCGTCGAGAAGGCGTCTCGGTCGCGCGCTGCACCGTGGAACGACTGATGAGAGCCGAAGGGCTGCGCGGTATCAGCCGAGAGAAGGGCCCACGGACCACGCTCCCCGGCGACGGCCCAGGCACTCGCGCTGACCTGGTCGAACGCGACTTCACCGCGACGAGGCCGAATCAGCTGTGGGTCGCGGACATCACCTACTGCCGCACGTTCGCGGGCTGGGTCTATGCAGCGTTCGTCATCGACGTGTTCTCCCGCCGTGTGGTCGGCTGGCAGCTGTCGAAGTCGCTGCGAACCGACCTCGCCCTGGACGCGTTGGAGATGGGGATCTGGACCCGTGAGTACGCAGGTCACGACGTCTCCGGGCTCACGCACCACAGCGACAAGGGCGTCCAGTACGTCGCCGTGCGCTACACGCAGCGCCTCGCTGAAGCTGGGGCTGTGGCCTCGGTCGGCTCGACCGGCGATTCGTACGACAATGCCCTGGCCGAGGCATTCAACTCGCTCTACAAGGCCGAACTGGTCCGCAACCGCGGGCCCTGGAAGAACATCGACGACCTCGAGATCGCGACCGCGGAGTACATCGACTGGTTCAATCACCGACGGCTCCACGGCGAGATCGGCATGATCTCGCCCGTCGAGCTCGAGGACATTTACCATCACCACCAGACCGCACCGGCGACCGCCGACGCGGCACTTGCGAGCCTCTAACAAACCCGGGGCGATTCACACCGGGAAGCTGTGGTGGCCATGGCTGGCAAGCATCCCGCCTGGGGCCATCGCAAGATCTGGGCCATGGTCCGTCACGACGGGCACCGGCTTTCGCCGTCGACGGTGTTGCGGATCATGGCCGACGAAGGCCTCCTGCTCCATGCTGACTACCAGAAACAGCGCCGGGAATTGGCCAAGCAGCGCAAGGCCGCGTTCGCCGCGCCACCGACGGGTCCGAACCAGGTCTGGCAGTTCGACTTCAGTGAGTACGAGACCACTGGCGGCGGGACCTGGCGAGTCGCCGGCGTCGCCGACTACTACTCGAAATATGAGTTCGGCTGGCACTGGTCACCCACCGCGAACCAGCACGACGCGATCGCCGGCGTCGAACTCGCCCTCGCGGAGGCCGAGGCCATGCTCGACGGCACCAAGCTCATCGATCACCTGACCGACCCCGGCACGGGTGAGATCGTCCCCATCACGCTGGTCACCGACAACGGCGGCCCCTTCCGGTCGTTCCGCTTCGAGCACTTCATCACCGCCCATCCCGAGCTGCGTCATGTCCGGACTCGCGTCAGGACGCCGGGTCAGAACGGGGTCCGCGAACGGGCCTTCCAGAGCCTGAAGTATGAGCGGCTCTACCGCGAACAGATCGACGATGCCCTCGACCTGGTCCGCGAGGCCGATGCCTACCGGGCCGAGTTCAACACCATCCGCCCCCACGAGGCGCTGGCCTGGAACCGGCCGTCACAGGTCCACCGCGGGCTGGCGGACCCGAACGTCCCCAACTTTCCCGAGCCCGAAATCCTGCCAACTACTTGACGCGGGACAGAGGAGGCCGGCGGTTTTCATTTGGTGGTGTCGCCAGCAGAGGGGGTGGAGGTTGGGGATTTCGGT
>DAHVRS010000466.1 GCA_027322375.1 Brachybacterium sp.
ACTGGAAGGACGAGTACAACCACCACCGCCGGCACTCCTCGCTCGGCTACCTAACCCCAGCCGAGTACGCTCGGCAGTGCACCCATCAAATGGAACCCGACGACTCACAGAACGTCCGGACCGAATGAAGGGGGCGGCTCAGAGGCGCCGCTGGCCGAAGTGGGGACTGCACACGGGCGGGGATCGTCCCCACCGGGGCGGTCCCCGTCGGCCTGCCAGCTGCTGTGCTCCATGACGTCGATCGTACGCATGCACGAATCAGGAATCCAACGTTCTGTCAAATCTGTGGATAACTTCGATGGGTTCGTCAGGATGTAGCAGAAATGTGGATAAGAATGTGCATGGCTGGGGATTGTGGAGGGAGGTTTGCGACGGGCTAGCGGGATGTGGGGCGCGAGATGTGGGATGTGGGATGCGGGGTGTGGGTTGCCGGGCGAGGCGTGGGGTGGGGGCATGGTTGCCGCAAGAGCCAGGCTTTATTCTCGATTCGCAGTCACTGCTTCCTCCGCTGCGGGCGAGGCGGTGGCTGAATGAGCAGGAAGGCATGTCTCGGCGAGCAATGCGGAGCCGAGTGCTGTTCTTCTCGTCGCGATTTTGCCCGCCTGAATTCTGCTCGCGCCCGGTTTTGCCCGCTCTGCTTCCAGAGCAGCATTACTTAGCTAGCGGCGTCACTTCCCGAGCAGCGTCAGCACTGCGGTCACGCGTCGGTGCACGCTCGCGTTCTCGCTCAGGCCGAGCTTCGCGAACAGGCGCTGGGTGTGCTTCTCGATTCCGCCGGTGCTGAGGAACATCCGCTCGGCGATCCCGGCGTTGGTGAGCCCTTCGCCCATCAGTTCGAGCACCTCCCGCTCACGCGGGGTGAGGTCGTCCAGCGGCGTGCGGCGCCGGGAGGCGATCACCTGCGCCACCACGTCTGGATCGATCGCGACACCGCCGGCGGCGACTCGCTCGATCGAGGCGAGAAAGGAGCGGATGTCGAACACGCGGTCCTTCAGCAGATAGCCGGTCGCCTCCGCCCCGGACTCGATGAGCTCGGTCGCGTAGCCGACCACTACGTACTGGCTGAGCAGCACGATCGGTGCCTGCGGCCAGGCCGCGCGGATCTCCTTCGCGGCGCGCAGTCCCTCGTCGGTGTGCGAGGGCGGCATGCGGATGTCCGAGATGACGAGATCCGGTCGCAGCTCGAGCGCCCGCGCGACGAGCTCGGTGCCCGTCGCGGCGGTGCCCACCACGTCGTGCCCTTCTTCCTCGAGCAGGAGGCGCAGCTCCTCGCGCAGCAGCGCGGAGTCGTCGGCGATCAGGACGCGCATGGGATCACCGCCTCGACGCGGGTGCCGGAGCCGGCGGGGGAGCGGACGTCCAGGTGTCCCTCGAGCGAGGCGACCCGCCCTGCAAGGCCGGCGAGCCCGCCGCCGGTGCGCATCGCGGCGCCGCCGCGCCCGTCATCCTCGATCCTCACCCGCACATCCTCCCCGATCCGCGTGACCTCTACCGTGGCGGACTCCGCTCCGGAGTGCTTCGCGGCGTTCGTCAGCGCCTCGGAGACGACGTAGTAGATCCCGATCTCGACATGCTCGGGCAGGTCCAGCGCAGGTGCCTCGACGGTGACCGGCAGGGGCGAGATCGCGGCGAGCTCCGTGAGTGCCGCCGGCAGTCCGCGATCCACGAGCACCGGCGGCGCGATCCCGCGCGAGAGTCGACGCAGCTCATCGAGGGGCTCGCCGAGCTGCTCGCGCGCTTCCCGAAGCACGTCCTGCGCCCGCTCCGGGTCCTTCTGCGCGAGCGACTCGGCCCGGGCGAGGTCCATCGAAGCGCGCACCAGGCGCTGCTGCGGTCCATCATGCAGATCCCGCTCGAGCCGGCAACCGCGTCGGCGGCAAGGGCACCTCGCTGAGCAACTGGACCCGCATCTTCCGCAGCGACCAGGACGCCCCGATCGCGATGCTCGTCACCATGAGCGCGCTGCCCGAGGACTACCCGATGATCGGCGACGACCCGACCCCCAGGAGCTCGTCGAGCGGATCCGCGACGCAGCCACGGCCGTCGGGATCCCGCTGTACATGCACCCGGGCCAGACCGGGATCGACCTCGCGATCAAGCTGCGCCGCAAGGGCATGGACGTGACCACCTCGACCGGCCAGCGCGAGCACCGCCGCGTCAAGGAGCTCTTCGCCCCGTACACCCCGGTCCCGCCCGCCGAGGCCTCGAACACCGAGCGCGACCTCGACTGGTCCCGCGTCCCCAGCGAGCAGGAGCGCCAGCTGCCCTACCTGCACGCCTACGACCGCGGCGGCTCCTACATGGCTGGCGCCGCATCCCTCGAGTTCAGCATCGGCGAGACGGTCCACCACCCCGACGACCGCCCCTTCGACAAGCGCCTGCCCGGGTACTGGCTGATCGATGTCCCCGAGAACGGCGACTGGAGGCTCCCCAACCCCCTGGCACCCGGCGGCACCAAGGCCCCCGATCACCCGATCTGGGTCACCACCCCACCCTCGAGCTCGCCCAGGCCCAGGGCTACGGCCCCGAGATCCACGAGGCCTACACCTGGCCCGAGCACGGCCGCGTCCTTCAGCCGTTCTACGAGCAGATCAAGAACGGCCGCACCGCCCTGCTCCAGAGGCTCGACCGACTCGCACACCCCGCCGACGAGGCCGACATCATCGACCTCACCACCACCGAGCACGCCCTCGACGCCCTCAAGGCGGTCTACACCCGCATGATCGACATGATGGGCTCCGCGGCGTGGATGCAGGGCAAGCAGGGCTTCGCCCCCGAGCGCAGGCACCACATCATCGCGAAGTCCAGGGCGAACATCCTGCGCACCGTCGAGAAGAACGGCCTCGACAGCGGGATCTGGCCGATCGCGATCGGCACCGACACGATCTGCTACCTCTCGGCCAACCCCGACCCGATCGCCTCCTGGCCCGGCGACCCCTCCAAGCTCGGCCGCGGCTTCGGCCAGTACAAGCACGAGGGATCCGCGCAGCTCGCCGACCACCTCGAGTTCCTCACCGGACGCGACTGGCGCGGCAAGGCGAGCCTGATCGACCCCGCCGACTGGGACCCCACGAAGGAGTGACCGAGCATGCCTAACCTGTCCATCTTCCAGGGCCTCACCGGCCGCCAGGGCTCACCCACCGGCGGCAGCGTCCGCGACATGATCATCGGCGCGTTCGGCACCACCAAGCGGTGCGGCCCGAACACGAGGGCCGCCGCCGAGTCCCTCGGGGTCTCCCAGCGCAGCGTCCAGCGCTGGATCGCGGGGGAGGACCGCAAGCAGCGCAACGCCCCCCGCAGCGATCACCTGTCCAACCTGCGCGTCAAGGCCCGCCAGGCCGTGAGCACGAAGAAGGGCCGCAAGGCCTCCCTGGACCAGTCCCGCCAACGGTTCGCCGGCCGAAAGAGCACCAAGCTCACCACCCACGGCCTCCAGGGCCCCGAGGGCGGCGGGAAGGGCTACTCACGCGTCCGCACCGTCAGCATCGAGCTCTCCGGCGGCGACGTCGACGCGATGTTCGACGCCTACGAGCGAGGCGGCGACAGCGCCGTCACCGACTGGCTCCAGCAGCACCACTCCGCGAACTACCTCCCCGGCTGGACGTTCGAGAACATCGACCACATCAAGCTCGACTAGCTCCGTCGGTCCAGACGAAGACCGAAGAGCCGTCGGCCCCTCCTCGCTGCACTCGGAGCGGGAGCCGGCGCGGGAGATCCCTTCACCGCGGAGAGTGCAGCGAGGAGCTCCCGGTGCTTCGCCTCCTCGCGATCATCCTCCTCGGACTCCGCACGTTCCTTGAGCTCGAGGGCCAGCGGTTCGAGCAGCACGGCGGCCGCGAGGAAGAGGATCAGGCCCAGAGCTCCCATGAGGCCATTCCTCGCATCGTCCGTCACGTGGTTCCCCATCGTGAACAGGATGAACAGTCCAGCGGCTCCACCCCAGAGCTCGACCTTCTGCTCGGATCGCAGCGACTCCCTGGTGAACTGGAACCGCTGCCTCAGGATGACCACGATCAGCACGACCGTCACGATGAGCATGATCCACGCCATCGTGCGGGCGCCGTCCTCCGGCTTGATCTGCCCCTCGCTGAACATCGCATCGGGGAACAGCGAGAACGGCACCGTCGTCACCAGCGAGGCCGAGCACGCGAGGAATACCGCGGCATCAGCGAACCACCGCCAGATCTTGATCTTCACGTCGAGGGCCTTCATGTACCCCTTGGCATCCGCCATACCGTCCTCCTCCTGTGCCAGGCCGCCCGCCCTCACCGGATGCTGCACACCAGACGGGACAGCAGCCGGCGATCGACCATCGTGGCCTGTTCCTCGTCCTCACTGAACCACGCCCCGAGCTCCTCGATGAGCTCTGCAGGGCAGTGGATTCCGCGGAGCGCCCCGCGGCGCGCGACTCCTCCGTGCGTGCGAGGCGCTCCTGCTCCTCGAAGCGGCTGCTCAGCAGGCCGCGGCCCACGCCGCGGCCCACGCCGCGGCGCAGCGACGCGAGGCCGCGTGCGACCGGATCCAGGGTCAGCAGGAACATGAGCCCGATCGCGATCTGCACGGCGATGTCGACGGTCAGCGCAAGAGGGCCGGACATCCCCAGCAGCTCGCCGAACCCGCTGCGACCCGGATCCTCGAGCACCCGATCCAAGATCAGTGTGGCGAGCGGACCGCAGGCGGTCGCGAGCGCGCCAAGCGTCCACGTGAGCAGGATCGGAAAGGTGATCAGCGAGAGCAGGAAGTTCACCAGCACCCACAGCGAGTCCAGCCAGCGCTGCGGATCGGTGAGCGGGGTGAGCATCCGCCGGACAGCCCCGGCTCCAGCCGATGCCTGCACAGCCCTCGGCGCGGGCAGCGGGGAGCCCAGCAGGACGGTCTGCAGTCCCCGCTCGGTGCCCGAGAAGAGCCGCGCGACGAGCACCGCAATGACCAGCAGAGGCAGGCCCACCCAGATCACGACCGTGCCCGCGCCGAGCGCGAGCAGGGTGATCACGAGCGAGAACCCGAGCGCGCCCAGCATGAGCGCGAGGAAGGTGTACAGCAGCGTGCGCGCGAT
>DAHVRS010000468.1 GCA_027322375.1 Brachybacterium sp.
CATCGTGCCCTGCCCGCCGTGGAGGGTGACGAGGTCGCGCACCCCGCTCCCGTCGGGCGCGCAGAGCCGCAGGATCACCTCGTGGTCGGCGGGGTGGCCGAGGGTCCCGGGCGGGAAGCTCACGTACGCGATCCGGGAACCGTCCGGGGACGGGTGCGGGAACCAGTTCACGCGCTCGTCGTGCGTGAGCTGGACGAGGTCGGCGCCGTCGGGCCGCATCCGGAACAGCTGGGCGTGGCCGGGGATGGTGCTGCCTCGTTCGGAGTTCAGCAGCAGGAAGGCACCGTCGGGCGTGAACTCGGCGCCGTCGTCGGGGTGCTCGTCGGCCGTGAGCGGGGTGGGGGCGCCGCCTGCCACGGGATAGAGCGCGATGTTCGCGGCGGGCCAGGTGCCGTCGGCCCGGCGCTCCACGGTGACCACGGCGAGCGTCGCGCCGTCGGGGCTGACGCCGTGGAGGAAGTGGCGCTTCCCGTCATCCTCGGTGACGGGGACGGCGCGGCCGCCCGCGAGCGGGACGCGGTGGATCCGGCCGTCGTCGGCAGACGCGTAGACGTGCTCTCCGTCCGGGGCGAGGACGTGGTCGTTGTTCACCGGCGGCAGGTCTCGGGCCTCGAGGCGCCGAGGAGCCGCATCGCCGAGCTCGAAGTCCAGCAGGTGGAGGTGACCGTCGCCGTTGACCAGCAGCGTCTCGGTGCCGGGAAGCCAGTTCGGCGCTTCATAGAGCACGTCAGCGCTCTCGTGCACGATGCGGTCCTCGCCGCTGTCCACATCGAGCACATGGATCCGGCAGCGCTGTCCGGGCAGCAGGGTGCGGGGCATCGAGGTCTCCTGTCCTGAGCGGCGGCCGACGGTGGCCGCTCTCCGGACCATGCTCTCCTGCCGGACGTCGCTCCCACCAGCGCGGTCCATCTCATCGATACTTTCCCATTGCCAATACTGTGTGCCGCACACTATCGTGTCAGCCATGAGCGAGAACTTCGAGAGTCACCGGCAGGAGCTGCGACGCGGCACCGCGGTGCTGGCGTGCCTCCAGCTGCTGCGCACCCCCGGCTATGGCTACGGCCTGCTCGAGGACCTCGCCCGCCATGGGTTCCCGACCGACGGGAACACCCTCTACCCGCTCCTCCGCCGCCTCGAGAAGCAGGGGCTGCTCACCAGCGAGTGGAACACCGAGGAGGCGCGGCCGCGGAAGTTCTACCGCACCTCCGCCGAGGGTGAGGCGCTGGCCGCGGCGCTCCTGACCGAATGGCACGAGCTGAGCGGCGCGATCGCCTCGCTCTCCACGCCCCTCACGGACAAGGAGTCCTGAGATGACCACCGACCTCACCGCGCGCTATCTGGGCGCGACCACCGCAGCGCTCCCGCCCGCCTCCCGCGAGGACGTCCACAGCGAGCTGACTGCCCTGATCCTCGACATGACCGAGGCCAGGACCGAGCAGGGCGAGGAGCCCGAGGCCGCCGAGCGGGCCGTGCTCACCGAGCTCGGCGACCCGGCCGTGCTCGCCGCGAGCTACGCGGATCGCCCGCTGCACCTGCTCGGCCCGCGCTACTACCTCACCTGGCAGAGGCTCCTCGGCCTGCTGCTGAAGATCGTCCCGGCCTGCGCGTTCGTCGGGGTCGGGCTCGCGCAGCTGCTCACCGGCGCGGACGTCGGCACCGTCCTCGGCGAGTCGATCGGCACCGCGCTCACAGCGGCGGTGCACGTCGTGTTCTGGACGACCCTGGTGTTCGTGATCCTCGAGCGCACGGGCACCGAGACCGGCGCGGACTGGAGCGTGGACGACCTGCCGCCCACGACCCGCGAGACCGGCACGGGCCTGTCCGACCTGATCCTGTCGCTGGTGTTCCTGGGGCTCGTCCTCGCGGCGCTGCTGTGGGACCACATCGCTGGTCTCGTCCATCTCGAGGGCGACTGGATGCCCGTCCTGAACCCCGGACTGTGGCCCGGCTGGACGCTCGTGCTCGCGCTGATCGTCCTCGCCGAGGCGGCGCACGCGATCGTGCTGCACGTGCGGGGCCGCTGGTCGCGCGGCCTCGCGACCGTCAACACCGTGATCGCCGCCGCCGCGG
>DAHVRS010000473.1 GCA_027322375.1 Brachybacterium sp.
GATCGTGAGCGAGTCTCCCTGTCGCTGAAGGCGACCCAGGAGGACCCGTGGCAGCTCTTCGCCCGCACCCACGCCATCGGCGAGGTCGTCCCGGGCAATGTCACCAAGCTGGTGCCGTTCGGCGCGTTCGTGCGCGTCGAGGACGGCATCGAGGGCCTCGTGCACATCTCCGAGCTGGCCCAGCGCCACGTGGATCTGCCCGAGCAGGTCGTCACCGTCGACCAGGACGTCTTCGTCAAGGTCATCGACATCGACCTCGAGCGTCGCCGCATCTCGCTCTCGCTCAAGCAGGCGAACGACGGCGTCGACCCCGAGGGCGACGACACGACCTTCGATCCCGCGCTCTACGGCATGGCCGCGGAGTACGACGCCAACGGGGAGTACAAGTACCCCGAGGGCTTCGACCCGGAGACCAACGAGTGGCTCGAGGGCTACGACGCCCAGCGCGAGGAGTGGGAGGCCCAGTACGCGGCCGCCTACGAGCGCTGGACCGCGCACAAGGCGCAGGTCGCCGAGGCCATCAAGGCCGACGAGGAGTCTGCGAACGCTCCGGCCGCCGCATCGACTTCCAGCTCGGACGCCGGTGCCTCCTCCGCCACCTCGTACCAGTCGAGCTCCTCGGACGAGGGCACCCTGGCCTCCGACGAGGCCCTGGCCGCCCTGCGCGCCAAGCTCACCGGCAACTGATCTCCGGATCATTCCCGGCCCACGGCCCGGTCCCCGCACTGCGCGGGGGTCGGGCCGTGCCCGTTGCAGTGCGGGACGCGGCTGTGGGGGAGTGCTGCGGTGGGGAAGCGCGCCGGGGACGGACGACTCGCCACCTGACCCGCCGAGGCGGCACACTAGTGCCATGACCACTGCTCTTGACGACCAGCCGATCCACTCCTGGCTCACCGACATGGACGGCGTGCTCGTCCACGAGGAGGAGGCGCTGCCCGGCGCCGCAGACTTCATCGACGCGCTGCAGAGGTTCGGCCGCCCGTTCCTGGTGCTCACGAACAACTCGATCTTCACGCCCCGGGACCTGCGCGCCCGGCTCTCCCGCAGCGGGATCGACATTCCCGAATCCGCGATCTGGACCAGCGCGCTGGCGACCGCACGCTTCCTCGCCGAGCAGCAGCCCGGCTCCGCCGCCTACGTGATCGGCGAGGCAGGCCTGACCAGCGCCATGCACGAGGAGGGCTTCATCCTCGCGGACTCCGATGTGGAGTTCGTGGTGCTGGGGGAGACCCGCACCTACTCCTTCGAGGCGATCACCCGCGCGATCCGCCTCATCCGCGGTGGTGCGAAGTTCATCGCCACGAACCCGGACGTCACCGGCCCCAGCGCCGAGGGCCCGCTGCCGGCCACCGGCTCGGTCGCTGCGATGATCACCGCCGCGACCGGGATCCAGCCCTACTACGTCGGCAAGCCGAATCCGCTCATGATGCGCACCGCCCTGAACCGCATCGGCGCACACTCGGAGACTTCCATCATGATCGGCGACCGGATGGACACCGACGTGAAGTCCGGGCTCGAGGCGGGCATGCGCTCCGTGCTCGTCCTGTCAGGCTCCACCCACCGCGACGAGATCTCCCAGTACCCCTACCGGCCCTCCGTGGTGCTGGACGGGATCGCGGACGTGGTGCCGCTCGTCGAGAAGCTCACCCCGCACGAGTCCGTCGAGCTCGAGGAGGACTGAGAGCCCTCGTCCCCAGCGCGGACGACGGTCCGGGGCGGGGCGCGCCCATGAGATGATCGAGGACATGCTGCGCTGGTTCACCGCCGGGGAATCCCACGGCCCCTCCCTCCTCTCCCTGCTCGACGGCGTCCCCGCCGGGATCGAGCTGACCAGTGACGACCTGCGGGACGCGCTCGCTCGGCGTCGCCTCGGCCACGGCCGCGGCAGCCGGCAGAAGTTCGAGCAGGACGTCCTGACCATCCACGGCGGCCTCCGCCACGGCCGCACCCTCGGCTCCCCGCTCGCGATCGAGGTCGCGAACTCGGAGTGGCCGAAGTGGGAGAAGGTGATGAGCGCCGACCCGGTCCCGCGCGAGGACCTCCTCATCGACGCCGGTACCGGCGACGAGCGCGAGATCGCCCGCAACCGTCCCCTGCACCGTCCCCGCCCCGGCCACGCCGACCTCGCCGGGATGCTGAAGTACGGCTTCGACGAGGCCCGCCCGATCCTCGAGCGCGCGAGCGCCCGCGAGACCGCCGCCCGGGTGGTCGCCGGCCGCGTCGCCGCCGCGCTGCTCGAGCAGGCCGCAGGGATCCGCCTGGTCTCCCACACCCTCTCCGTCGGCGCAGTGTCCGTCCCCGAGGACGCGGCGCTGCCCACCCCGGATCATCTCGAGCAGCTGGACGCCGATCCGCTGCGCTGCTTCCACGAGGACACCTCCACGGCGATGGTCGCCGAGGTCGATGCGGCCAAGGCCGACGGCGACACCCTCGGCGGCGTCGTCGAGGTCCTCGTGTACGGGGCCCCCGTCGGCCTCGGCTCCCACACCCAGTGGGACCGCCGCCTCGACGGCCGCCTCGCCCAGGCCATCATGTCCATCCAGGCGATGAAGGGCGTGGAGATCGGTGACGGCTTCGCGACCGCCGCCCGCCGCGGCTCCGTCGCGCATGACGAGATCCTCGTCGCCCCCTCACCGGTCGGGGACGGCCGCGCCTTCCCGCGTGCCACCAACCGCGCCGGTGGCCTCGAGGGCGGCATCACCAACGGCGAGGTCATCCGCGTGCGCGGCGCCCTGAAGCAGATCTCCACCGTGCCCCGTGCCCTGCGCACCGTGGACGTGTCCACCGGCGAGCAGGCCACCGCCAACCATCAGCGCTCGGACACCTGCGCGGTCGCGCCCGCGGCCGTGATCGCCGAGGCGATGGTCGCGCTCACCCTCGCGGACGCACTGCTGGAGAAGACCGGCGGCGACAGCGTCGCCGAGATCCGCGCCCACCTGGAGCAGAGCCGCACGCTGCAGTCGGCGCTGTCCGACCGCGGCGACGATACCGCGCAGTGACCGGCCCGCTCGTCATCCTCATGGGCCCGATGGCGGCAGGCAAGACCGCCGTGGGCCGGTCTCTGGCCGCGCGCCTCGGCGTGCCCTTCGCGGACCTCGACGCCCTCATCGTCGACGAGGACGGCCGGCCGATCCCCGAGATCTTCGCGGCCGACGGGGAGCCCGCCTTCCGCGCCCTGGAAGCGCAGGTGCTCGCCCGGGCGCTGGCCGAGCACGAGGGGGTCCTCGCTCTCGGCGGTGGTGCCCCGATGCGCCCCGAGTCCGCCGCGGCGCTGCGCGGCCGGCCTGTCGTCCTGCTCGAGGTGAGCGAGCACGTCGCCGAGCGGCGCCTCTCCCGCGGCGTGGGCCGCCCCATGCTCACCGGCGAGGACCCCATGGCCCGCTGGCGCGAGCTGGCCGCCGAGCGCGGACCGACCTATCGCGAGCTCGCAGCCCACCGCATCGACGCCGGGCGAGGCAGCCCCGCGCATGTGGCCCGCACGATCCTCCGCACCCTGCAGCTGCAGACGCCCGCCCACCCGGAGACCCCGGAGAAGGAGACCCCATGAGATCGCCAGGGCGACGGCCCGGTCACCGTCCAACTGTCCACGGCTCTCGATCACTGTGACACCGGCCTTCTTGAGCAGTGTTCGCACACCACCGGTCAGGCGGGAG
>DAHVRS010000478.1 GCA_027322375.1 Brachybacterium sp.
CCGCTGGACCTGCCCGGCGCGATCGACCGCGCCGCGCACCTGGGCTGCGAGGTGTTCCAGATCTGCGATGACCCGCGGATCGAGCAGCTCGATGCCGCCCAGCTCCAGAGCCTGCGCGAGCGCGCCGAGCTGCTCGGCATCGAGCTGGAGCTGGGCACGCGCACGATCGGCCCCGCCCACCTCGGCCGCTACATCGACCTCGCCGAGGCGCTCGGCGCCCGCACCCTGCGCTCGATGATCCAGTCCCAGGAGATCGTGGACGGTCCCGGCGCCGCAGTCGCCGCGCTGCGCACCACGCTCCCCCGCTTCGAGGCCGCCGGAGTGACGCTGGCACTGGAGACCTACGAGCAGGTGGCCACTTCCGTCCTCCTCGGCATCGTCGAGGAGCTCGACTCCCCGCACATCGGGATCTGCCTGGACCCCGCGAACTGCGTCTCCGCGCTCGAGCACCCGAAGGACGTGGTCGAGGCCTGCGCGCCCCGCACAGCGAACCTGCACGTGAAGGACTTCGCCTTCGCCCGCCAGGAGGGCTGGGTGGGCTTCACCTACTCCGGCGCCCCGCTCGGCGAGGGCCTGCTCGACCTCGACCACGAGCTGACCGCCGTCTACGAGGGCGCTCGCGCCCCGTCGGCCGCCCCCTGTTCCCCGAGCGCGATCGTCGAGCACTGGCTGCCCTGGCAGGACGACCTCGCCGCCACCCTCGCGGCCGAGCGCGACTGGACCAGCCGCACCCTCGATGCGCTGCGCACCTGGCGCGCCGCGCGCGCCTCCTGACCACCCCGAACCACCCCACCCACGATCCCACCCCTCGAAGGAGAACCCCTGATGACCAGCAGCAAGGAAATGAACCCCCTGTTCGGCAAGACCGTCGAGCTCGACCCCTCGATCACCGTCGCCGTCGTCGGCGCGGCCGGGAAGATGGGGACCCGCGTCTCGAACAACCTCAACCTCACCGACGCCCCGATCCTCTACGTCGAGGCGTCCGAGGCCGGCCAGCAGCGTCTGAAGGAGCTGGGCCGCGAGGTCAGCACCCTCGAGGACGCCGCGGCCGCGGCGGACGTCGTGATCCTCGCGGTCCCCGACGTCATCCTCGGGAAGATCTCCGAGCAGGTCGTGCCGCTCATGAAGGACGGCTCCGTGCTGCTCACCCTCGACCCCGCCGCCGCCTACGCGGGGCTGCTCGCCGAGCGCGAGGGCGTCCACCAGGCCTGCGCGCACCCGGCCCACCCGTCGGTCTTCCTCGAGCGCACCACCCCGGAGGAGTGGGCGGACACCTTCGGCGGGATCGCCGCGCCGCAGGAGGTCGTGGCCGCGTACGAGGGCGGCGATGAGAAGATCCAGGAGATGACCGCCGCGGTCATCCGCGCGATCTACGCCCCCGTCATCGACGTGCACTGGGTGACGCTCAAGCAGCTCGCCCAGCTCGAGCCCACCCTCGTGGAGACCACCGGCTGCATGATCGGCCAGTTCCTCAAGGACTCGATGGACCATGCGATCAACGAGGTGGGCATCCCCGAGAAGGCGGTGAAGGCCCTGTTCTACGGGCACATCTTCATCTCGCTCACCAACGCGCTGCGCGGCTCGAACCCGTTCTCCGAGGCGTGCCTGCGCGCGATGGACTACGGCCGCGAGTCCATCATCAAGCCCGACTGGGCGAAGGTCTGGGATGACGAGGAGCTCGACACCGTCCTCGCCCAGATGCTGAAGATCGACAAGATCGAGCGCTGACCAGCCACGATCTCGACCCGGGGGCGGTCGCTGCCGACCGCCCCCGGCCCCACCGAAAGGCCACGTCGTGAACCCCCTCCTTCTCGTCGGCATCGCCGCCGCCGCGATCGCGATCCTGCTCTTCACCGTCATCAAGCTGAAGTGGCCCGCGTTCGTCTCCCTGCTGCTCGTCTCCCTCCTCACCGCCCTCGCCGGTGGCATCCCCCTCCAGGACGTCGTCCCCCTCATGATCGAGGGCATGGGCGGCACGCTCGGCAGCGTCGCCCTGCTCGTGGGCCTCGGCGCGATGCTGGGCGGCATCATCGACCGCACCGGCGGCGCCGAAGCGATCGCCCAGGCCGCTGGCCGCGTGCTCGGCGAGAAGCGTCTCGCGCAGGCCCTGCTCATCGCCTCCGGCCTCGTCGCGATCCCGATCTTCTTCGACGTCGCCTTCATCATCCTGGTCCCGATCATCTTCGCCTTCGCGAAGGCCGCCGGGCATCGCGGCCCGGTCGCGATCGGCATGCCGGTCGCCGTGTTCATGGTGTTCATCCACAACACCGTCCCGCCGCACCCCGGCATCGTCGGTTCGACGACCCTGCTCGGCGAGGACCTGATGGGCCTGGTGACCCTGGTCGGCATCCTGCTTGCGATCCCGATGTGCCTGCTCGTGCACGTGGTCGGCAAGCGCCTGTGCACGAAGGCGTTCCTCCTCTCCCCCGAGACCGTCGAGAAGTACGAGACCTCCGGCGCGGCCAATTTCGGCGCCGCCGGCACGCTCGCGGCCGACGGTTCTCGCGGGGCCGACGGGTCCGCCGTCGCAGGCTCCGGCTCCAGCGCGGGTGCGGGCTCCGGCGCTGTCGCGACGCAGACCGCTCCGGGCCTCCATCGCCGTCCCTCTGCGGGCCTGGTCGTCGCGCTGATCCTGCTGCCGGTGCTCATGATCGCCGTCGGCACCGTGGGCGGACTGCTCACCGCGGACGACTCGACCGCCGCGCACGTCGTCTCCCTCGTCGGCGCGCCCGGCTTCGCTCTGCTGGCCGCGACGCTCGCGGCGATGTACCTGCTCGGCATCATGCACGGCTGGGGCAAGACCCAGATGAGCGAGGTCATGGACGCCGCGCTCGGCCCGGCCGCGATCGTCATCCTGGTCACCGG
>DAHVRS010000500.1 GCA_027322375.1 Brachybacterium sp.
CGCGACCACGTCCTCGGCGATCTCGGCGGGCAGCTCCGCGTCCATCTCCGCGGGGTGCGGGGGCAGCCGCAGCGCCGGCACGAAGCCCAGACCCGCGGCGGCCAGTCCCACCTCGTGGCGCAGCTGCTCGGTCAGCGTCGCCTCGAGCCGTTCGCGGCGCAGCGACTGCACGATCTGCCGGATCTGGGCGACCGCGTTCTCCACCCCCTGCACGGAGGCGGCGACCGAGGTGCGGATACGGGTGTTCGAGGGCGGTTCGCCGGGGGCGGACAGCGCGTCGGTGAGGCCCTCGAGCTCCATCCCCACCGCGAACAGCTCCTGGATCGCGAGATCGTGCAGGTCACGGGCGATCCGGCCGCGCTCGTCATCGATCTCCGCGTTCGCGCGCAGCGAGGGGGCGCGCAGGGTGAGGCCCACGAGTCCGGCCAGGGCGTCCAGCCGCTCCCGGTCCGCGGTGGTGAAGGCGGGCGCGTCGCGGTCCCGCAGCACCGACAGCAGCCCCGTCCCGTGCTCCGCCCCGTCGATCACGCCGTGCAGGGCGCGGGCGGCGCGATCGTCCTCGTCCGCGCCGAGCGCCAGCGTGCCCAGCGCCTCGAGCGCATCGGCGTCGGCCGCCAGCAGTCCTGCGCCGAGCGGCGAGTCGGCGGGAACCTCGGCGCCGAGCAGCTCAGCCGCGTCGGGGCCCTCGACCATCTCGAGGCTCCACGCCTCGGGCCCGGACGGCATCGTGAGCACGGCGCTGCGGGCCGCGAGATCCGTGCGGGCCGAGTGCAGCATCAGGTCCAGGAGGTCCTCCGTCTCACCGCCCGCGAGCACAGCGCCGGCGAGGTCCTGGATGCGGGGACGGTCCTCGCGCGCGGGCGGGGCGATGGGTGACGGCGGGGTGCTCATCGATGCTCCTCGAGGCGCAGGATCTCAGTGCCGGCGGGGATCGCCTCGGCACGATGCGTGACGACCACGACGGTACTGGTCCGCGGGATGAGCGAGGGATCCTCGGGGTCCAGCAGAGCTCGCAGCAGTGCATCACCGCGCGCGGTGTCGAGATGCTCGGTCGGCTCATCCAGCAGCAGCACCGGCCCGCCGCGCAGCACTGCCCGGGCGAGCAGCAGGCGGCGCCGCTCCCCGCCGGAGACGGTGGTGCCGTCGGGGCCGAGCATCGTGTCCAGGCCCTGACCGAGCGAGTCCACCCACTCCTCGAGGCCCACCGCGTGCAGCGCCGCCCGCATCTGCTCCTCGTCGAGATCGCCGCTGACCACGCGCAGGTTCTCCCGCACCGTGGTCGCGAAGACGTGCGCGTCCTCCGCGAACATCGTCACCGCGGAGCGGAGCGTCGCCGGGGCATCGACCTCGACCCGGCCCTCGAGCGGGGCGAGGAGTCCGGCGAGCGTGGCCAGCAGGGTCGACTTCCCGATGCCGGAGGGGCCCACGACGGCCAGGCGCGAGCCGGGCGGGAGGTCGAGGTCCAGGCCGTGCACGCGGGGTGCGTCCTCGGCCCAGCCAGCGGTGAGACCGACGGCGCGGAGATGGGCCGAGTCCGGCCTGGGTGCTGCTGTGGGCTCTGCGCGGGGCTCGGGCGGCGGGCCGACGAGGTCGGCGAGGCGCTCCGCCGCGGCGCGGGAGCGGGCGTGCTGCGTGGCGGCGGCGGGCAGGGCG
>DAHVRS010000501.1 GCA_027322375.1 Brachybacterium sp.
TCGGTGAAGATCTTCAGCCCGTTGTACAGGGCCGGGTTGTGGGAGGCGGTGACAGCGATGCCGTACGCGGCGCCGGACTGCCGCACAGTCCACATGCACATCGGGGTGGGGACGGGGCGGGTGATCACGGTGACCGGGATGTCGTTGCCGGCCAGCACCTCGATCGCCCACCACGCCGCGACGTCCGCGAGAAAGCGACGGTCGTAGCTGATCACGAGGCCGCGCTCGACCACGCCCTCGGCGTGCATCCGGTCGGCGAGGCCCTGCGCGAGCAGGCGCACGTTCTCGCGGGTGAACTCGTCCCCGATGATGGCCCGCCAGCCACCGGTGCCGAACTTGATCATGGCCGCTCCTCCTCGAGTCGCCAGGTGCCGGCCGGTGCCCGCACCCAAAACGTTCACGTTGCGAACAAACTAGGGCTAGGGCGACCGACGTGTCAAGGCGGGGCGGAGGCTGGATAGGCCCTCTTCCGTCGACGATCCACCCGCTCTCGCCGTCGAGCACCCGCTGGCCAGCAGCCCGCCAGACGACCTCGTCAACTTTTGTCGCGCTACGACCGATCCAGGCACGCGCATCGGTCGTGGCACGACATTTCCGGGGCGGGGAGGGTGGGCGGAGCCCCGGGCCGGCACGGGCGGGGGCCGGAGGGGGCCGGAGGGTGCCGGAGGGGCGCGGGGTCAGGCGCGGGTGGGGAGGGGCGGGGCGAGCAGGGGGTCGTCGAGGACGCGCTCGAGGGAGACGGCCGCGCCGCCCAGCGCCGCGGCGTCCAGCCCCAGGGTGGAGCCGCTGACCTCGACGCGCCCGTCAGCGTCCAGCAGTCGCGCGTCCAGCGCCTCCTGCACGGGCTGGACGAGCAGATCCGCGAACGCCCCGAAGTAGCCGCCCAGCACGATGGCCTGCGGGTTCAGCACGTCCACGAGCACGCCCGCACCGCGCACCAGATCCTCCGGGAGCGCGGCGAAGCGCTCGGCGAGGCGCTCCTCCCCTGCCTCGTGCAGCTCGCGGATGCGGCGCAGGCGCTCCTGCATCGGCAGGTGCGGGGAGCGGGCGGGGTCGTCGTCGGCGAGGACGTCGAGGACGGTCTCGAAGCCCACGAGGGTCTCCCAGCAGCCGCGGCGTCCACAGCGGCAGCTCACCCCAGCCGGGTCCAGGCCGATATGCCCCACCTCGCCGGAGAACCCGGACCAGCCGCGCACCAGGCGGCCGCCAGCGATGATGCCCGCGCCCACGCCCAGGTCACCGGTGAGATACACGAGGTCGTGGATGCCGCGACGGGCCAGGCGGGGCGCCTCGGCGAGGGCGGAGAGCTTCGCGTCGTTCTCCAGCGCGAGCGGCGGGTGGTCGGGGCCGAGTCGGGCTTCGAGCTCCTCCCCGAGCGGCACGCCCTCCCAGCCGAGGTTCGAGGCGAAGCGGACGGCCGCGCCCTCGTAGTCGACGGGGCCGGGGGCGGCGACGGTGATGCCCGCGACCCACAGCCCCTGCGCCTCCGCCTCGGCGAGCATGACCCGGACCTGCGCGGCGGCGAGGTCGAGGACGGGGTCGAGCGGGTAGGTGCGGCCGTGGTCACCGTCGGCCCCGGGCATCGGGACGGAGGTGGTGGCGCGGACGGTGCCGCCGAGGTCGCGCAGGCTGACAGCGAGATAGTCGACGTTCAGCTCGAGACCGAGGCCTGCGACGTGGCGGGGGTCGAGGTGGACCTCGGTGCCGGGCCGGCCCACGCGTCCGCGGCGCTCGACCTCGCCCTCCTGGACGAGGCCGCGTTCGGCGAGGTCGCCGACGAGGGTGGTCACGGCGGCCTTCGACAGGCCGGTCTCCTGGGAGAGGGTGGCGCGGGAACGGCCGCCGTGAGCGTGGAGGTGGCGCAGCAGCAGGCTGAGGTTCGCCGAGCGCATCGCGGCATGGCCCACCGGGGACGCACTGCTCTGGGAGGTCATCGCCTCATCGTAGGCCGCGGCGCAGGAGCACAAGCCCGCTGTACTCGCTGCAGACAGTGTTCAGCCTCCACCACAACGCCGTCGCGCCCACCGAGTCGGACGTGCTGGGCGTGATCTCGATGGTCACGTGGTGCCTGGTCATCATCGTGACCGTCACCTACATCGGCCTGATCATGAAGGCGGACAACCAGGGCGAGGGCGGCATCCTCGCCCTCACCGCCCTCCTGCAGCGCAAGCTCCTGGGCAGGCCGCGCGAGACCGCGGCCGCGCTGGTGCTGGGCGTGGTCGGCGCGGCGCTGTTCTTCGGCGACTCGCTGATCACGCCAGCGATCTCCGTGCTCTCCGCCTTCGAGGTCATCGAGGTGACCGGCGCGGTGCCGAACTCCGTCATCCTGCCCGGCACGCTCCTGGTCCTCACGCTGCTCTTCGCGGTGCAGCGCCGCGGCACCGAGCTGATCGGCCGCTCCTTCGGCCCGGTGATGGCGCTGTGGTTCCTCTCGCTCGCCGCGATGGGGCTCCCGCATCTGCTCGCCCATCCCGGGATCCTGCGCGCCCTGTCCCCGCACTACGCGATCGCGTTCCTCGTGGACCGGCCGGTCGTCGCGTTCATCGCGATGGGCGCCGTGGTCCTCACGATCACGGGCGCGGAGGCGCTGTACGCGGACATGGGCCACTTCGGCCGCCGCCCCATCGCCCTGGCCTGGGCATGCCTGGTGCTGCCGGCGCTGCTGATCAATTACCTCGGTCAGGGGGGCGCTGATCCTCTCCACCCCGTCCGCGGTCGCGAACCCCTTCTTCTCGATGGTCCCCGAGGCGCTGCGGATCCCGCTGGTGGTGCTAGCCACCGCCGCGACCGTCATCGCCTCCCAGGCCGTGATCTCCGGGGCGTTCTCCGTGTCCCGCCAGGCCACGCGCCTGACCCTGCTGCCGAAGCTGAAGGTCACCCAGACCTCCCCCGAGCACAGCGGGCAGATCTACGTGGGCTCGGCGAACCTGCTCAAGGTGCCCGACGGCGGCTGGCTCCCGCTCGTGATCGCCGCCGTGCTCACCACGGTCATGCTCACCTGGCGGCGCGGCGCCCGCCTCGTCGCCGCGCGGCGACGGGCGATGGAGGGCTCGCTCGAGGACTTCGTCGCCGGCCCCGCCCGCACCGTGCCGCGCGTGCCCGGCCTCGCCGTCTACCCGCATCCGGAGCCGGCCACCGTCCCGCTCGCCCTGCGCACCGGCGTGGAGATGACCCATGTGCTGCACGAGCACGTGGTGATCCTGACGCTCGTGCACCGCGGCGTCCCGCATGTGCACCGCGACGACCGGGTCCAGGTGGACGTGCTCGGCGACCCCTCCGACGGCATCGTCCACGTCTCCTACCAGGTGGGATTCCACGACAGCCAGGACGTGCCGGCCGCTCGCCGCTGCGATCGCGCAGCATGGGCGGGAGCACCGCGACTGCATCGAGGGCTGCGCCGCGTATGTGCCGCAGCTCGATCTGGATCCGGAGTCGGCGATGTATGTGCTGTCCGTGCTGCGGCTCGAGCCCGGCCATGACCGCTCCATGCCGCGCTGGCAGAAGGCGCTGTACCGGCAGCTGGATCGCGCCTCCGCCCAGCGCACCGCCGTGCTGCACCTGCCCACCACGCGCACCGTCGTGATGGGCGCGGAGACGGAGCTGCAGGCCGGGGTCAGTCCGCGAGGACCTCGTGGAGGATGTCGAGATAGTCGCGGGCGAGCACGTCGTCGTCGGCGTTGTCCGCGACCCAGGAGCGGCCGCTCGCGCGCACGCCCACCCGGGAGCGATCCGCGGCGAGCTCGCGCCAGAGCGCCACGAGCGCCTCGACGTCCTCGGGCGGGAGCACGTCCCCGGCCTCCGCGGCGGTGACCACATCCGCGGCCTCCCCGTCCAGCAGCGCCGTGATGTGCCGGCCGGTCGCGAGCATCTCGTAGAGCTTCGAGGGGATCGTCCACGCGAACGGTGCCCAGTCGCGCAGGGACACGATGACCGTGTCCGCCCAGGCGTACTGCGCGCCGACCTCGCTGTGCGGGATCCGCGGGATCACCTCGACCGGGGCGTCGAGCTCGGCGGCGAGGTCCGCGAGCGCATGCGCCTCCACGCCGTGGCCCACCATCCGCACGCGCACGTCCACGCCCTCCGCGTGCAGCGCCGCCGCGGCCCGCACCACCGTGCCCAGGCCCTGCGAGCGGCCCATGTTCCCCAGGTACAGGCAGCGCAGTTCCGGATGATCATCCGGCAGGTGGTCGTGCTGCGCGCGGACCCCGTCCAGATCGGTGCCGTTGCGGACCACATGCACCGGCTCCACGCCCCGCTCGCGCAGCACGTCCGCGAAGCGCGCGGTGGTGGTGACCACGGCCTTCGCCCGGCTCTGCCAGTCGGTGACCATATGGTGCACCTCCCCCTTGGCGAGCGCGACGGACCAGGCCATCAGGCGCTTGGCGACACTCCTGTGGGCGGCGTGCGCGAGCTCGGGCGCGATCGCGCCGACGGGCCCCACATGCGTCACCAGGTCCGGCCAGGCGTCGCGCATCTCGACCACGAGCGGCACGTTCCACACCACCGAGAGGATCCTCCCCACCAGCAGGGTCGGGATCGCGGGGGCGGTCGCGACGATGACGTCGGGCCGGGTGCCGGGGCGGGAGAAGCGCCGCAGGAGTCGGCGCAGGGAGTCCCCGGCGACCACGAGATGGTCGGCGGTGCGGGAGACGATGTCCGAATGGTGCGGGAGATAGGCGGTGCGCAGCACGGTCTCGCCGTGCCGGCCGCGCTCCACGGCGCCCACGCGGTGCGTCCGACTCTGCTCGCGGGTGGGCCGGCCGGTCGGGTAGTGCGGCACGGGCGCGGCGACGGTGACCCGGTGACCAGCGGCGATGAACCGCTGCACGAGCGCGGACCAGCGCCTCTGCGGCGCCCCGAACTCCGGGCCGTAGTAGTGGGTGAGCAGGAGCAGTCTCATGCCTCGGCACTCTCCTCGCCGTCGGGAGCGGGGGCGGCCGACGGGGTCGCGGCGGGAGAGTGCGCAGCGGCCGGGTGCACGGCGGGCGCGTCGCCCTCGGCGGCCGACGGGGCGGGCGCGAGATCGCCGAGGGCGGCGAGGGCCTCGGCGAGCAGCTCGGGGGTGGCGTGCAGAGTGTCCGGCGGGCGCAGGCCTGCCTTCGCTGTCGCAGCGTCGACGCGCAGCACCACCTCGCGCGGCGCGGGAGCGTCGGCTGCGCCGTCAGCCGAGGAGCCGTCGGCCGAGGAGCCGTCGGCCGAGGAGCTCGCGACGGCGGCCGCGCCGTCCTCCGGCGGGAGGGAGGCGATCGCACGGGCGGGGATCAGGACGCTTCTCGCGCTGAGCTGGCGGGGAAGGACGGTGAGCGCGGCGAGACGGCCCGAGGCGTCGTGCTGGTAGACGTCGCGCACCCGGCCCGCACGTCGGCCGTCGGCGCCGCGGACCGTGAGGCCGGCGAGGGCCTGCAGGCGGGGTCGGGCGGCCGGGGACCGGGCCGCCGGGGACTGAGCGGGGAGGTCGGCGGGGGCGGCAGTGCCAGCAGGGGCCGGGCCCGTCGGTGCGGCACCCGGGCCACCCGTCAGGCCGGACGTGCGGTCATCGGGAGACGAGCCGGGGATCATCGGTCACTTCCGCAGGCGGTCACAAGCGCTCAGTCTACCGACCGGTCGCCGTGCACGAT
>DAHVRS010000504.1 GCA_027322375.1 Brachybacterium sp.
CGATCAGCAGCGCGGTGCGCGCATCGACGAGGTGGTCCCACACGAGCTCGGGCGGGAGGTCCTCCGCCGCGCCGGGACGGGCGCGGCGCTCGATCTCGGCGGCCGCGACGTGGACGGCGCCGGTGCGCCCCAGGTCCAGGGCGCGGCACAGCGCGAGCGCGTTCGCGGACAGCTCAGTGCGCAGCATCTCGGCCCGCTCGGCGCGCGGGGTGTCGAGGTCGTCGACGAGCCAGCGCGCGGCGGCGGCCATCCGCTGCAGCGCGCCGAGGGAGGCGGCGAGGTCGCCCTCGCGCTCGTGCAGGCTCGCCTCGAGCCGCGCCGTCTCGAGCCGGGCGCGGCGGTCACGGTGCTCCTGCGCGAGGGCGTGCGCCTGGCCGAGCGGGACGCGGGCGGCGTCGAGCCGTCCCGCCTGGACGCGCTGCGCGGCGACGGCGAGCAGCGGCGCGATCCGCTGCTCGTCCCGGCCCAGGGTGCGCTGCAGGGACAGCAGCCGCCCGGCCGTGAAGCCGGCGCGCTCGGTGTCCCCCGCGGCCATCTGCGCCTGCAGCAGCGCGGTGATCAGGGCGATCCGCAGCGGCGGGTCCTCGACGCGCTGCAGGGTCTCGAGCGCCTGGACGGCGTGGTCGGCGGCCTGCACGGGCCGCTCCCGGCCGAGGACGCGGGCGAGCACGGCGTGGGCACCGGCCGCGCTGCGCAGCGGGTCCTCCTCTCCGTCGGACGCAGCGGCGTCCTCCTCGAGGTCGAGCACGTCCAGGGCGAGGGTGGTCGCGCCGGACAGGTCGCCGAGCGCCTCGAGCGTCTGGGCGAGGCGGAGGCGGAGCTCCCGCTCGGGGTCCTCGAGCAGCTCGTCGCGGACGGCGGGCAGAGCCCCGAGCGCGGCGCGCAGCCCGGCAGCGGCACGGGCAGGGCTCGGGGCGGGGCCACGGCGGCGCGTCCGAGTGGGGCCCTCGAGCGCGCGGATCACGGTGAGCATCTCGGCAGAGGGGCGCAGGGCAGCGCCGCGACGTCGGCCGCGCGGGGTGGCAGGCTGCGCTGCGGACGACGACGGGGCGGCGGGCATCGACCCTGCGTCGTCGCCAAGAAGCACCTCGGCGACCGCGACAGCCTGGCCGGGATGCCCGGCGCGATGCAGGAGGGCGACGAGGTCCGCGGCGTCCCGTTCGCGCTCCGCCGCGGTGCCGGCGAGCGCGGCGGCGTGCAGGCTCGCGCGCAGCAGTGCGGCGCGGTCAGCGGGTGGGGCGGGCCGGTCCCGGAACTGCGCCACGAGCGCCCGGGCCTCGCGGGCACGCTCCGCGTTCGTGAGGTCCCTCACCCTCGCGGCGGCCTCGCGCACATCCCGGGGATGGGGCAGCGGCAGCTCCGCGGGGCGCAGCGCAACCCGCAATCGGTCAAGAACCGGCAGATCAGAACCGTTGACGACACCCTCCGCCCCCGGAAGGGCGGTGGCATCGGAGTTCATCACAGGGGGAACCTACCAAGCACCGATGCTCGGCGTCCGGGAACACAGCGCACTCACGCCCGCGCTCCGTACAATGTCCGAGGTCCCGCCTGCGGACGGCGCACCCGCGCCGCGCCCGGGACTTCTCGGGAAGAAGAGGTGGATGGTGTCCGTCGAGCTGGTCCGACGCGCTGCGCCGGCCGTCGCCCCTGATCCCCATGCGAGCGCCCCCACCACGGGCCCGTACGCAGGGCATGTCCACTTCGACGAGACGATCACCCCTGTCCTGATCACGGACTTCGACGTCGACGCCTATACGCGGCGCGGCACGGACCGGCTCGAGGTCGATATGGCGGCGATCGAGGCCGACGGCCCGCTCGGGTCGCAGGTCCGGCTCGCACTCGGGGTGCTGCAGCGCCTGGAGGGCACCGCGCTCGCGGAGTCCCGCGCCATGCTCGCCACCACCACCGGGAACGAAGCCCGCATCACCGCCTTCCTCGCCACCTGGCATGTGGACCGGTTCTGGCAGTCCCGCGCGCTGCGGGACGTGCTCGAGGCCGGCGGCGGCCCGGAACCTGCGGATCTCCCGCCCCCCACCCCGATCCAGGCCCTGCGCCGCCTCCACGTGGACCAGGTCCAGCCGCTGCTGACCCCGCTGTGGAACGTCCTGGCCGGAGAGTCGCTGGCCGCCGGGCACATGGCCCGCATGGCGATCCAGGAGGCGTCGCTGCAGGAGCTTCTGCGAGCACTGGCCGAGCTGCTCGACGGCGAGGCCCGCCGCGTGGTCGAGACCGTCATCGACCGGCATGACGCGGCCGTCGAGTTCTTCACCGCCGAGGCCCGCGCCCGGATCACCCGCTCCCGCGCCGAGGCCGTCACGGCCCGCGCCGTGCTCTCGCTCCTCTCCCCCCTCGCCGGTGGCTATCTCATGGACCCGGCGCTGCGCCCCGCCCTCGCCGTCCTCGGCACCGAGGCGCCTCACCGCGCGGCCGTGCGCCGCGCCCGGTTCGAGATCACCCGGCTGCTGCCGGGGCCGGATCTCCCGGACCCCCTGCTCGCTATCCGTCCCCGTCCCGGAGTGTGACATGGCTTTTGACCTCGACCGCTTCGCCCTGTCTTCCGAGCCCGTGAAGATGGACGACCTCGATTTCTCCGCCTTCGAGCGGGAGCCGCTGGACGCCGCGACCCTGCGCTCGCTGCGCTACATGTGCGACGTCGAGTACCACACCTCCTGCTTCCTGCGGGATCTGCTGGTGACCCCCTCCCACCGGGAGGAGGAGGCCGGCGGCTTCATGACCATGTGGAACCGCGAGGAGTTCTGGCACGGCGAAGCGCTCAGCGCGGTCCTTTCCCGGCACGGCATCAACGTGGACTACGACGAGATCAAGGCCAAGCGGGTCAAGCTCGGCTGGATGGGCGCGCTCGGCCCGATGAAGCAGGCCGTCCTGTCCAACCTCGCCGGTACCGACTTCGTCGCCGTGCACATGGTGTGGGGCGCCGCCAACGAGCTCTCCGCCGTCGCCGCGTATCGCCGCCTCGCCGCGCTGACCGAGCATCCCGTGCTCACCCCGCTCCTGCAGCGCATCGCCCAGCAGGAGACCCGCCACGTCGCCTTCTACACGACGCAGGGCCGGGAGCGGCTCGAGGCCTCCACGAACGCGCAGCGTGTGGTGCGCCTGGTGATGTCGAAGGTCTGGAAGCCCGTGGGCAGCGGGATGATGGACGAGTCCGAGGTGCTGCACGTGATGAGCCACCTCTTCGGCGGCGAGGGCGCCGAGCTCGACAAGCTCGACAAGTGCGTGCAGAAGCTGCCCGGCCTCGACGGCCTCACGATCTTCCGCAACGCCTTCGCCCGCCTCGGCGTCCCCGCCTGACCCCTCCCGCGCCCCCGCCGGACACACTCTCACGGTTTTGCCCGCTGTGCTTCCGTTAGTGGAAGCACAGCGGGCAAAACCGTGCTCAGGGAGGGTCAGGACTGTGCTCGGGGAGGGCCGGGACCAACGCCGCAGCGCCCTGACCTGCGTCTTCTTTCCTGAGTTCCGTCTCATCGAGACCTCATCGACGCCTCATCGTCGCCACGTTCACTGCTTCTCGTACGGCACGGCCCGACCGGACCGGCCAGCGAACGTATCGACCGAGGAGCCTGAGATGACCATCCTGCACAGCGAGACCGCCACCGTTCCCGCCTCCGCCAGGGCACTCGCCACCCAGCCCGCTGCCGCACCTGCCGCGCTGGCCGCACCGGAAGCCCACGCCGATCTCCGACTCCGGCTCGAGCGGGCCAAGCACGCCTTCTCCACCCGCGCCGTCGGCCCGTACCTGCGCCGCGCCGAGGGCCTTGACCTCATCACCGAGGACCACGTCCCCTCCCCCGGCGAGGTGCTCCTGGCCCGCGTCACCTCGGTGGGCCACCACAAGCGCCTCGAGAGCCCTGTCTCCCGCCGCCAGATCCTCTTCCCGGGCGACGAGATCGTGGTCGCCTATGGCAGCCGCTACGCCGCCGACCAGTTCCTCGCGATGATCCCCGGCGACCTCGGCCCGCTGCACCTCGCCGCCGCGGGCGGCCTCGCCTCCCGCGTGGTCGAGAAGCATGCGAGCGTCGGCGCCGCCACCGAGCTCGAAGTGGTCGGCGTGGTCCGCGACCAGCACGGCCCGCTCACCCTGGCCCGCACCGCCGCCCACCGCGTGCAGCGCTCCCTCGCGGGCCGCACCGACCGCTCCGCCCACCGCGTCCCCGTCATCGCCGTGCTCGGCACCTCGATGAACTCCGGGAAGTCCACGGTCCTCGCCCAGCTCGCGCACGGTCTCGCCGCCGCCGGGCTGCGGGTCGCCGCCGGCAAGGCGACCGGCACGGGCGCCGGCAACGACTACAACCTCTTCCTCGACGCCGGCGCGCACCGCGTCCTGGACTTCACCGACTTCGGCTGCTCCTCCACCTTCTGCCTCGACCTCGACGAGGTGCGGGACCTGTTCCTGTCCATGGCCGATGAGCTCGCCGGTGGTGCGGCCCGCCCCGACGTGGTCCTCATCGAGATCGCCGACGGCATCTACCAGGGCGAGACCTCCCGCCTGCTCGCCGATCCCGAGGTCGGCGCGGTCGTGGACCGGCTCGTGTTCGCTGCGGGCGACGCGCTCGGCGCCGTCGGCGGTGTCGGCGCCCTGTCCTCGCTGGACCGTGCGCCGGCCGTCGTCTCCGGGGTGCTCACCAGCTCCCCGCTCGCGACCGCGGAGGCGCGCCGCGCCCTCGAGGTCCCCGTGATCGGCTCCTACGACCTCGCGGTGCCGGAGGTGGCGCGCGGGCTCGTCGCCGATCTGCTCCAGGAGCCGCTCACCGATGCGTCCTGACCGCACGCTGGAGAGAACGCTGGAGAGAACTCAGAAGCGCACGATGGTGACCACGCTGGCACGCATCTCCGAGCGCGTCTCGGAGCGCACGTCCGCGCGGGCGCCCGAGGTCACGGCCGACGGGCTGCTGCGGAACCCGCCGCCCCTTCCCCCGCTGCTGCGGGGGTCGCGGCGGCGGCTCCTGGCCGCGCTCGTCGTGCTGGGACTCGGCCAGGCCGCCCTCGGCGCCCTGTCCGCCTGGGCGCTCGTGACGATGCAGACGGCGCCTGCCGGGTTCTCCCCGCTGCTGCTGCGCGCGCTCGTGCTGCTGGTCCTCATCACGCTCGCGCTCGGGGCGCTGACCGTCCACCAGCGGGTCCTCGCTGAGAAGCTCGGCCAGGACTACGTCCACCAGCTGCGCCTGACCCTGCTGAGCGATGCACTCACCCCCGGGCACACCACCTCGCTCGGCGTGACCGTCGCCCGCACCACCAACGACCTCTCCGGGGTGCGCAACTGGGTCAGCCAGGGCATCGCGCCGCTCGCCGTCGCGGCCCCGCTGATCGGCGGCAGCCTGCTCACCCTCGCACTGCTCCACCCGCTGCTCGCGCTCGCGATGGCGATCCCGCTCGCCGGGCTCGGCTCCTGCCTGCTGCTCTGGTCGCGCCGCGCCCTGGTGCGGACCCGGAGGATGCGGCGCCTGCGCGGACGGCTCGCCTCCCGCATCGCCGACACCGTCACCGCCTCCGAGGGGATCCTCGTCGCGGGCGGCTCCCGCCGGGAGCTGCGCAACCTGCGCGAAGCCTCCGGGGAGCTCGTGGACG
>DAHVRS010000001.1 GCA_027322375.1 Brachybacterium sp.
CAGCACCTCCCGCTCGCGGTCCGTGAGACGGGCGAGGCGTCCGTCGTCTCGGGGCCGACGGGGGCGCCGCGCGGCGAACTGCGCGATCATCCTCCGGGTGATCCCCGGGGAGAGCAACGCGTCGCCCGAGGCGACCACCCGCACGGCATGAACCAGCTCCTCCGGCGTCGCGTCCTTGAGCAGGAAGCCGCTGGCGCCCGCCTGCAGCGCATCGTGCACGTAGTCGTCGATATCGAAGGTGGTGAGCATCAGGATCCGCGGCGGGGGAGAGGCCGGGAAGCTCGGTGCGCTGATGCGCGCGGTCGCCTCGATCCCGTTCATCTCCGGCATGCGCACGTCCATGAGGATCACGTCCGGTCGCAGCCGCGCCGCCTGGGCGACGGCCTCCTTGCCGTCGGCCACCTGTCCCACCACGCGCAGGTCCTCCTGGGCGTCGAGCAGGGCCGCGAAGCCGGCGCGCACCATGGCCGCGTCGTCGGCGATCAGCACGGTGATGGTCATGCGGATTCCTCGGGGTGATCGGTGAGCGGAAGGACCGCGGTGACGGTCCAGCCCCCGTCCGGGTCGGGCCCGTGCCGGAGGGTCCCTGCCAGCTGCGAGACGCGCTCGCGCATGCCGCGCAGCCCATTGCCGGAGCCCGGAGCGGCGGCTTTCGGCGAGGCGGGAACCCTCTCATTGTGCACGCGGAGCATCACGGCGCCGGGTTCGAAGACCACTTGGAGGTCGATCGGAGCGCCGGGTGCGTGCCGCACTGCGTTGCTCAGCGCTTCCTGCGTCACGCGGTAGGCGGCCAGGTCCACGGAGGCGGGGACGTCTGCCGGTATCTCGTCCAGGTGCACCTCCAGCTCCGCACCCGCCCGGCGGAACCCCTCGACCAGCTCGGGGATCGTCGCGATGCCCGGCTGCGGAGCGAGCGGCGGGGAGTGGTCCTCGGTGCGCAGCACCCCCAGCAAGCGGCGCATCTCCGCGAGCGAGCTGCGGGCGCTGCGGGCGATGTCGTCGAACTCCGCCGCGGCCTCGGGGGAGAGGTCGGGGAGCCGGTACTTCGCGGTGGAGGCCTGCACCTGGGTCAGGGCGGTGCTGTGAGCGATCACGTCGTGGAGCTCCCGGGCGATGCGGGTGCGCTCCTCGACCAGCAGGCGGCGTGAATGCTCTGCGGCCGAGACCTCCCGTTCGCGGCTCAGCTCCTCGCCCACTCGCAGCCGGCTGTCCAGCAGCACTGCCAGGAGGAACGCCCCCGCCGTCACCGAGGCAGCGACGATCAGATCCGTGACCGCCGATCCCGAGCGGCCCAGCAGCGGCGCGCTCAGCAGCGGGCCCAGGTGCCCGATCGCGAGCGGGACGGCACCCGCCCGCCAGCCGTGCGTGAGGGTCAGCACCAGGACGAAGAGCGTGAACGCGATCATCGCCGGCACCGACCAGGGCCATGGCCAGTCCTGGGAGCCGTGCAGGGAGGTCAGTGGCAGGGTCCAGGCCGCGAGGCAGGCGAGCACGCTCGCCGTGCGCGGACGCACGAGGGACAGCAGCGGCGCGCCGACCAGGGCCGCGCCGAGCGGCAGGGCCACCACGATCGGGGTGCCGTACAGGGAGACGTGGAGTGGCACCATCACGCAGAACAGCGCCAGCGACGCCACCATCAGCACGATCAGCAGCGCGGTGCGAGGCAGGCCGGCGTCGGTCCGTACGGGGCCGAGGTGCTCCTCGTGGTGCCGGGAGGGGAGCCGATCCTTCGCTGTGCGGTTCACGTCTCGATGCTAGGAGCCCTGCGGGCAGGCCGCATCGCTCGGAAGTACCGGGTCGATGGCCGTGGGGAGCGAGTGCGAACGACTCCGGACCAGCGCGGCGGCGAGGCCCACCAGGGAGAGGGCCACCACGAGTCCGCCCACGGCGTAGACGGCGGTGCGCAGTCCGAACAGAGAGGTGAGCACCCCTGCGCCGAGCGCGGGGATCGCGTTGGCCAGGTAGCAGATCACGTACACCGCCGAGGTCAGCTCGGAGCGCTCGTGCGCGGCCGCCAGCGGCAGGATGGTCTGCAGCGCTCCCTGGAACGCGGCGCCGAACCCGTAGCCGGCCACGACCGTGCCCAGCAGCAGGAGCATCGGGGACCGCGTGGCCTCCGCGGCCATCGTCGCGGCGCCACCGAGCACCAGGGACGCGGATCCTGCCAGGAGCACCGGCGAGGCGGAGTGCGTGCGGTGCAGCAGCACGGCGAGGGCTCCGGCGCCGGTCAGCAGCAGCACCATCAGGCCGCCGAGCAGCGGATCGTCGGAGCCGGTGAGGTCCGCGGCCAGATGCGGGCCGAGGGAGAGCACGAAGCCGCCGATCGACCAGACCGCGATGAGGATCGGCGCAGTGGACCACACGGCCCGGCGCGCGGCGGCGGGCACGCGCAGTCGGATCGCCAGGGACGCCCGGGCGCCGGGCTGCGGCTGATGGGTCTCGGGCAGGAGGCCTCCCATGGCCAGCAGCGCGCAGAAGATCACCAGCAGGGTGAGGAAGACAGTGGAGGCCGGGGTCGGGGCGAAGGTGGCGATCGCGCCGCTGCCCAGCGCGCCGAACGCCATGCCGAGCAGGGGCGCCAGGCTGTTCACGAACGCGCCCCGCTGACGGTCCAGGTCCACCAGTGCGGCGGCGAAGGCCGCGGTCGCGGTGCCAGTGGCGACCCCCTGCAGGACGCGGGCGAGGATGAGCACGGAGGCGTTCGGAGCGAGGAGGAACACCCCCATCGCCACGGCCTGCAGGGCGATCGCGGCCAGCACCACGCGGCGGCGGCCCAGCGCACCGGACAACGAGCCGAGGGTCAGCAGCGCCAGCATCAGGGCCAGCGGGTAGCTCGCGTAGATCACCGTCAGCGTGATCGGGCTGAGGCCCCAGGACTCCTGGTAGAGGGCGTAGAGGGGAGTGGGGGCGGCGGAGGCGGCGAGGAAGGCGAAGGTGATCGCGCCGTAGAGCGCCAGTCCCCGCAGGGGCCCCGGGTCCCGGCTTCCCTCGCGCGGGGAACCACCGACGATCCGGCGGGGAGGGAGAAGTGCGCTCATGAGGGTCTCCGATCGCTAATGCATATTTACTGCGTTTGGGAGACTAGACCCGTCGGCGCCTTGTTGCAATGATTCTGCTTTAAGCTGTTCGTGTGAGCACTCGGACCATGACCCGTCCCGGGGGTCGCAGCGCACGGATCCAGAAGGCCGTCCACGCCGCGACCCGGGAGCTACTCGTGGAGCTGCCCCGTGCAGAGGTGAGCATCCCCCGGATCGCCGAGCGCGCCGAGGTGGACCCCACCACGATCTACCGCCGCTGGGGGACCCTCGCCCAGCTGCTCTCCGACGTCGC
>DAHVRS010000326.1 GCA_027322375.1 Brachybacterium sp.
CCCGCCCACGGCCAGCGCCGGATCGGACTGTCCACGACCCGGGTGAGCACCCAGGCGAGGACCAGCGAGACGAGGATCAGCACGAGCCCGTCGGCGAGGCTCGCCCTCGCCTGCCCGGTGCGGGCCAGGAACAGGGCCAGCAGCGGCCAGTGCACGAGATACAGGCCGTAGGAGATGTCGCCGAGCACCACGCCCGGCCGGGCGGACAGCAGCCGGTCCACGCTGAGCGGATGCCCTGTGGTGCCCGCCCAGAGCACGAGGCCCGCCGCGGCGAGCGGCCAGGCCGCGATCCAGCCGGGGAACGCGCCCTGCACGTCGATGAGCAGCCCGCAGGAGACGAGGCCGACGATCCCCGCCCAGCCCAGCAGCACGCGCACGAGCAGCCCGCGGGGCGCCGCACGGCGCGCCCGTCGGCCGCGGCCCGCCCGTCGGCCCGTGGTGCCAGCGTCGCGACGCTGCTCCCACCAGGGCAGGGTGAGGCCCAGCAGGGACCCGGCCGCGAACTCCCACAGCCGCGCGGTGGTGTCGAAGTAGGCGATCTCCTGCTGGGTGGTGGTGGAGTGGATCGACCAGGCGAGCGAGGGGACGAGCACGAGCGTGAACATCACCGCGAGCGCGCCACGCACCGACCAGCCTCGCCAGCGCGCGAGCGCGACGACGGCGGCGATCAGCAGCGGCCACAGCAGGAACACCTGCCCCTGCACGGACAGGGACCAGAAGTGCTGGAAGGGGGAGGCGCCGGTCTGCTCGGCCGCGTAGTAGTCCACGCCCCGCCGGATCAGGACCCAGTTCTCGACGTGCAGCACGGAGCCGATCGCGTCCGTGATCGCGTCCATCCACCGCTCGGGCGGCAGCAGCAGGCGCACCCCGGCGAGGGTCGCGAGCGCGATGACGGCCGTGGGCGGCAGGAGCCGCTTGAAGGTCCGCGCCCAGTAGGCGGCAGGGCGCATCGCCTGGCCCCGATCTGCGCGGCGCACGAACGTCCCCACCAGCAGGAACGCGGAGAGGAACAGGAACACGTCCACCCCGCCGGAGACCCGGTCGAACCACACGTGGTAGAGCACCACGAGCAGGATCGCGAGGCCTCTGAGCCCGTGCAGCTCCGGCCGGAAGCGGCCGGCCTGCGTCGCCGGGCCCGAGTGAGCGGCGGCGGGGGAGGAGGGGACGGCAGCGGGGGCGGCCGCAGGATCGGTCGTGCGCACGGGCCTCAGTCGCGGAGGAAGGCGGTGCAGGCCTGCTGCAGCAGCAGCGGGTCCGTGGTCGCGCACATCTCGCGGGCGGAGTGCATGGACAGCAGGGCGATGCCCACGTCGATCGTGGTCATGCCCAGGCGGGCCGCGGTGATCGGCCCGATCGTGGAGCCGCACGGCATCGCGTTGTGGGAGACGAAGCTCTGATGCGGCACCCCGGCCCGCTCGCAGGCAGCGGCGAAGGCGGCGATGCCCACGGCGTCGGTCGCATAGCGCTGCTGGGCGTTGATCTTCAGCATCGGCCCCTCACCGAGGCGCGGGCGGGTCACAGGGTCGTGGCGCTCGGGGTAGTTCGGGTGCGCGGCGTGACCGGCGTCCGCGGAGAGGACGAGGGAGGAGGCGAGGACCTGGCGGCGGCTCGCCTCGGTCCCGCCGAGCGCGGCATGGACCCGCACCAGCACGTCCTCGAGGAAGGGGCCGCCCGCGCCGGAGCGGGTCGCGGAGCCCACCTCCTCGTGGTCGTTCGCCACCAGCATCGCGATCGGGGCAGGGCCGGTGCCGGCCCGGCCCGCCTGCTCGGACGCGATCTTGATCAGCGCCTCGATCTCGGCGTGGACGGAGGAGAGGTTGTCCAGGCGCGCGGAGGCAAGGAACTCCTCGGAGGCGCCGAACAGGGCCGGCTCCTGCGCATCGACGGTCACCACGTCGAGGCCCACGATGTCCGCGCGGGACACGCCCGCGTGGTGGGCGAGGATTTCGAGCACGTCGGCGCCGGCGAGGCCGAGCAGCGGCTGCATGTGCCGCTGCGGGTCCAGGACCAGGCCGTCCTTGTTCACGGCGCGGTCCAGGTGCACGGCGAGCTGGGGGACGCGCAGCAGGCCCGGGGTCTGCACGAGCACCGTCGAGCCGTCGCGCAGGGCGAGGCGGCCGGCGAGCTTCAGCTCGCGGTCCAGCCAGGAGTTCAGCAGCGGTCCGCCGTAGATCTCGACGCCCACCTGGGCGAGGCCCTCGGCGCCCAGCTGCGGGTTCGGCTTGAGCTTCAGGGCGGGGGAGTCGGTGTGGGAGCCGACGATGCGGAAGGGGCTGGCGGTGTCCGCACCCTCGGGTGCGGACCAGGCGATGAGCGAGCCGTCGCGCAGCACGTACCGGTTCCCGGAGACGTCGCCCGCCTCCCAGGCCTGCGTCTCCTCGAGCGGCGTGAAACCGGCCGCCTCGAGGCGGCGCGCGGCCTCGAGCGCGGCGTGGAAGCTGGAGGGGGAGGCGGTGACGAACGCCCCGAGATCCAAGGCGGTGTCGCGGGCGCGGGGCGAGGGGGCGGAGGCGGTGAAGGTGGTCACTCGGACATTGAACCATCGGTGGTGCGGCAGGGGAGAAGGCGCAGGAGGCGTGCGTCTCCCTTCTCGAGCACCACCTCGGCGGCGCCGGAGGTGGAGATCTCGTTCAGCCCGGTGTAGGTCGCCCAGCGGTTGTGCAGCTCCTGCGGGCCGAAGTCCAGCGCGTACTCGACGTGCAGCTCCTCCGCCGCCTCGCACACCTCCGGCTTCTCCTGCGCCTCGTCGAGCTCGGCGTTCAGCAGGTGCACCTCGGGCGGGGCCTGGAAGCCCATGAAGGTGTTGAGCACCTGACGGTCGGAGATCGCGTAGGCGAGGGAGCTGCCGTTCCAGGCGTTGGTCGCGATGACTGCGTCCTCGGGCACCACCTCGGGCAGCTCCTCGAGCAGGGTCCGCTCATCGGCGGTGAGCAGGAACGGCTGCTGCCAGTCCGTCGCGAAGCGATCCTGGGACGCGCGGGCGCCGGGCAGGAGCAGCGCGGCGGCGAGCACCGCCGCGATCACACCGCCCGCGACCCACGCCCCGGCCGCGCCGCGCAGGGCGGGGAGGTGGGTGGCGGCACGGTGCAGGGCTGCGTCCAGGCCCACGACGAGCACCGGGATCGCGGCCACCGCGATGAGCGCCACGATGCGGTGGATGTCGCTGTACCAGTTGCCGGTGAGCAGATAGCGCAGGTCCCCGACGGGTTCGGCGCGCGCGACGACGGACATCGCTGCGGCTGCCGCGAAGGGGGCGAGGAGCCAGCGGGAGCGGCTCAGGAGCAGCACCGCGAGCGCGGCGAGGCCCATCACGGCCCCGAGCGCGAGAGAGGTCGGGGCCTGGTTCGCGACGAGCGAGAGCGCCTGGCCGACGGCTTCGCGCGGGGAGGCGGTGGGCGGCCACACCGCGGAGGACTCCGCGGGGGTGAAGCGGGTCCAGGTCTGCGTGATCACGAGCGCAGCGACCGCCGTGAACGCCGCGGCGAGCAGGAAGCGGGCCGCGGCGCCGTGGCGACGGGTCAGCATGCCCACGACGTGCACGAGCGTGCCCCAGAGGAGGACGGGCGCGGTGAGCACGAGCGCGCCGAAGACGCCCTGCGGATGCGCGAGCGCGACCGCGCTCGCGACGAGCGGGGCGAGCACCACGACCTGCAGCGGGCGCAGCGCCGCGCCGGAGGCGAGTCCGGCCAGGTGCGCGGCGAGCATCACCACCAGCGGCATCATCGTCAGCGACAGCAGGTACGGGAGGATGATCCCCCAGGACATGAGCGCGAGGGGGAACGCGATCGACACCCCGGCGAATGCCCCCGCGGCGGCGACGCCGAGCGGTCCGGCCGGGGTGCAAGTGCGCACCAGCATCATCAGCCCCGCCGGCCACACCACCGCCGCGACCAGCAGCATCACCACGTTCGAGGCGAGGATGATCTCCTGCCCGGACCACTGCACCACGAGGCTCACCGCCTGGTGCCAGACGGCGGGGTAGTAGGAGGCGCGGCCCGGCAGCGCCGTCATCCCGCCGACCACCCAGGCGGAGCCGTCGCCGGCGCGGAGGATGTGCCGGATGGCGTTGAGGTGGAAGACGTTGTCGTAGGTCTGGCTGAGCGCGAAGGGAGAACCCATCATCCGCAGGGCGGTGGCGAGGATCGTCCCGCCGCCGATCACGAGCCCCGCTGTCGCGGTGAGCGCGCGGCCGCGCCGGGTCGCGAGGGCGGTCTCGAAGCGGGTCGGCGCTGGGTGGTCCTCGGCTGCGTGGTCGTCGGCGGGATGGTCGTCGGCCGACGGGGCTGTGTCCGCTGCGTCGGCGGTGTGCGCGCCCGCGCGGCGGCGTCGGCCGAGCGGCCACAGGACCGCGCCCAGCAGCACGCCGAGCAGGAGCGGGGAGAGCGGGGTCCAGGGGATCTCGAACCGGTGCCCGACCTCGGCCGCGACGGCGATCAGCGCGAGGGAGAACGGTGCGACGGCCGCGAGCGCGCTGATCCAACGCAGGCGCAGGGCGAGTACGGCGGGGAGGCCGGGACCGCCGAGCACGATGACGGCCGCGCCCAGGGTCGCGAGGATCCTCAGGACGTCCACGCGGCGTGCACCTGCTTCCTTCGGGGGCGGGCGCGAGCGGCCCGGGAGGAGCACATCGTAGTGCCCGCAGGTAGCGCCCCGGTGACCGAGATGTGGCGGAGTGGTGAGGGCGGGAGCGGGGGCTGCGCGGGGACGTGGGCGGCGGGTCAGACGCCCTCGGCCGCGAGGCGGCGCGTCATGGCGGGGGCGAGGGTCTGCTCGACGAAGAGCCGCGTGAGGTGGTTGTCGTCCATGTACACGTAGACGTCACCCAGCACCGGGGAGCACCGTCCCACCGGGCAGATCCAGGGCGTGAAGTCCAGCAGCGTCACCGAGGAGCCCTTCCCGGTGAGGTCCGCGAGCGGGGCGGCGGGGTTCTCGGGCGCGAGCTTGTCCGCGACGTCGGCGCCGCAGGCGAGGTCGGCGTCGGCCGGAGTGCCGTCGTCGTCCAGCACCGCTTCCGCGCACTGGTACTGGTCCTCCTCCCAGCGGGGCGCATCGCGCACGGCGAGCACATCGATCCCGCGGTCCAGGATCTGCTGGATCGCGGCGTCGGAGCCGTCGGGGAGGACTTCGTCGGCGGAGTCCGCGGCGGCCTGCGTGACGGTGGTGAGGACGATGTCGGGCTGGATGAGGTCGAGGTACTCCAGCACGTACTCGTCGTAGCCGTCGCAGTAGGGCCAGCGCTCGGTACCCGCGAGATAGCCGCAGCCGTCCATCGAGAGGTTCACGATCTGGGTGCCGTGCTCCTCGGCGTAGGGGAGCAGGGCGGGGATGAACTGGCGGGAGTGAGAGCTGCCGACCACCACGATCGTCTGCTCCGCCTCGGCGTCGCCGGGCAGGAGCTGCTGGCAGTTCACGTGGCGGAAGCTGCGCTCGGGCGCCCAGGCGCCGCCGCACTTCTCGGGCAGGTCCGGCCATTGGGAGCCGAGCTGCCAGCCGTAGGGGCGGACGACGGCCGGGGCGATCGTGGCGACCTCGTCGGTCGCGAGAGTGGGGCCGGTCGCGGCCGGTGGCTCCGCGGCGCGCGTGGTGAGCACGCCCCACCAGGCACCGGTCGCGCCAGCGACCAGCGCGACGCTGACCGCGATCGCGGCGAGGGCCCGCCAGGGCTTCGCCTCGAGCCAGGCCGAGCGGCGCACCGGTGCGTCGATCGCGCGGGTGATCAGCCAGGCGAGCAGCACCGAGGCGGTGAGCACCACGAGCCCGTCCAGCAGCCCGGCGCGCTGCTGTTCGCTGTGGTGCAGCCACATCACCAGCAGTGGCCAGTGCACGAGGTAGAGGGCGTAGGAGATGTCGCCGATGAACGCGGCGGGCCGGGTCGACAGCAGCGCGTCCACGCCCCACAGGCGGCCCGAGTGGCCTGCAACGACGACGGCGCCCGCGGCGGCGAGCGGCCACAGCGCGATCCAGCCCGGGAACTCGGAGGAGACATCCACGAGCAGACCGCAGGCGAGCAGCGCGAGGATCCCGGCCCAGCCGGTCACGGCCCGCAGCCCGCCCCAGCGCGGTGCATGGCCGTCCTCGGGACGGTGCGCGCCGGTGAGCCGATCCAGCGCCGGGAGCATGAGGGCCAGCAGCGAGCCGGCCGCGAACTCCCACATCCGCGCGGCGGTGTCGAAGTAGGCGATCTGCTGCTGGGTCTGGGTGGAGTAGATCGACCAGGCGAGCGAGGCCGCGCCGATCACGGAGACCAGAGCGATCAGCGGCGGACGGATCGCCTTCCCGGCCCGGGCGCGGCGGCGCATCAGCAGGAACAGCAGCGGCCACACCACGAACGCCTGCCCCTGCACGCTGAGGGACCAGAAGTGCTGGAGCGGGGAGGCCGCGCCCGCATCCCGGGCGTGATAATCCACCTGCAGCAGCACCAGCAGCAGGTTCTGCACATAGGTGGCGGAGGCCACGGCCTCCTGCATCACGGTGGGCCAGATCGAGGCGGGCAGCACCAGGGCTGTCCCCGCGAGGACCAGCAGGATCGTCACCGCCGCGGGCGGCATGAGGCGTTTGAAGGTGTGCAGCCAGTAGCGCGGCACCCCGAGCGGCCGCCCGTTCTCCAGGCGGCGCACGAAGGTGCCGGTGAGGAAGAAGGCGGAGAGGAACAGGAACACGTCCACACCGCCGGAGACCCGGCCGAGCCAGATGTGATAGACGGCGACGAGCCCGAGCGCGACCGCGCGCAGGCCGTGCAGCTCGCGGCGGAAGGCGGGCCGGGCACCGCGAGCTTCAGCAGCCTGATCCTCAGCGGTGGGCTCGGTCCCC
>DAHVRS010000021.1 GCA_027322375.1 Brachybacterium sp.
GGGTGTCATCGAGGACGCCCGCGAAATCGCGGGCGTCCTCGAGGCGCGGCGTCTCGGCCGAGCTCACACCTGCGCCTTGTCCCGGATCGCGGTGACGATCCGCTCCACGGCCGCGTCCACGTCGATGCCGTTGTCCTGGCTGCCATCGCGCATGCGGAAGGAGACCGCGCCCTTCTCCTGGTCCTCGCCGCCGGCAATGAGGAGGTAGGGCACCTTTTCCTTGGTATGGGTGCGGATCTTCTTCTGCATCCGGTCATCGGAGGAGTCGACCTCGACGCGCACGCCGTGGGCGCGCAGCTTCGCGGCGACCTCCTCCAGGTACGGGACGTACTCGGCAGCGACCGGGATGCCGACGACCTGCACCGGGGCGAGCCACACGGGGAAGGCGCCCGCGTAGTGTTCGAGCAGCACGCCGAAGAAGCGCTCGATCGAGCCGAACAGGGCGCGGTGGATCATCACCGGGCGCTGGCGGGAGCCGTCGGAGGCGGTGTACTCGAGCTCGAACAGCTCCGGCTCGAAGAAGTCGAGCTGGATGGTGGAGAGCTGCCAGGTGCGGCCGATTGCGTCCTTCGCCTGGACGGAGATCTTCGGGCCGTAGAAGGCGGCGCCGCCCGGATCCGGCACGAGGTCCAGGCCGGAGGCGGTGGCGACCTCCTCGAGGGTGCGGGTCGCCTCCTCCCAGGTCTGCTCATCGCCCACGGACTTCTCGGGGTCGCGGGTGGACAGCTCGAGGTAGAAATCGTCCAGGCCGTAGTCGCGCAGCAGGTCCAGCACGAAGCTGAGCAGGCTCGAGAGCTCCTCGCGCATCTGCTCACGGGTGGTGTAGATGTGCGCGTCGTCCTGGGTGAAGCCGCGGGCACGGGTGAGGCCGTGGACCACGCCGGACTTCTCGTAGCGGTAGACGTGCCCGAACTCGAACAGTCGCAGCGGCAGCTCGCGGTAGGAGCGTCCGCGGGAGCGGTAGACGAGGTTGTGCATCGGGCAGTTCATGGGCTTGAGGTAGTAGTCCTGGCCCTGGCGGGTGATGTTGCCGTCCGCGTCCACCTCCTCGTCCATGTGCATGGGCGGGTACATGCCCTCCGCGTACCACTCGAGGTGGCGCGAGGTCTCGAAGAGGTTCTTCTTCGTGATGTGCGGGGTGGAGACGAAGGAGTATCCGGCCTCGACGTGACGGCGACGTGAGTACTCCTCCATCTCCATCTTGATCATGGCGCCCTTGGGGTGGAAGACGGGCAGGCCCGAGCCGATCTCGTCGGGGAAGGAGAACAGGTCCAGCTCGCTGCCGAGCCGGCGGTGGTCGCGCCGCTCGGCCTCGGCGATGCGCTCGGTGTAGGCGCGCAGCTCGTCCTTGCTGGGCCAGGCGGTGCCGTAGACACGCTGGAGCATCGGGTTCTTCTCGCTGCCGCGCCAGTAGGCCGCGGCCGAGCGGGTCAGGGCGAAGCCCTTTCCGATCAACCGGGTGGTGGGCAGGTGAGGGCCGCGGCACAGGTCGGTCCAGACCACCTCGCCGCGACGGTTGACGTTGTCGTACATGGTCAGCCCACCCTCGCCGACCTCGACGCTGGCGCCCTCGGCGGCATCGTCGGCGTTGGACTTCAGGCCGATCAGCTCGAGCTTGTAGGGCTCGCCGGCCTCCTCGGCGCGGGCCTGGTCATCGCTGATCTCGCGGCGGACGAAGCGCTGGCCCTCCTTGACGATGCGGCCCATCTCCTTCTCGAGCGCCTTGAGCGCCTCGGGGGTGAAGGGCTCGGCGACGTCGAAGTCGTAGTAGAAGCCATCGGGGACCGGCGGGCCGATGCCGAGCGTCGCCTCAGGGTCCGCCTTCTGCACCGCCTGGGCGAGCACATGGGCGGCGCTGTGACGGAGGATCGACAGCCCGTCCTCGCTGGAGAGC
>DAHVRS010000331.1 GCA_027322375.1 Brachybacterium sp.
GCGCAGGGTCGAGGGGCGCACGCTGCGCAGGTCCACGGTGGAGACGGCGACCACCATCATCACCGCGGCGAGCGCGGCCATCGGGATCTGCTCCATGAGGTCCGAGAGCGCGGTGACCAGCACCAGCAGCAGCACGCCGGCGATGAGGGTGGAGATGCGGGTGCGGGCGCGGCCCAGCTTCACGTTCATGACGGTCTGGCCGATCATGGCGCAACCGGCGATCCCGCCCCAGAGCCCAGCGAGGATGTTCGCGACGCCGAGGGCCCAGGATTCGCGGCTCTTCGAGGAGCGGGAGTCGGTGAGATCGTCGACGAGCTTCGCGGTCAGCAGCGTCTCCATCAGGCCCACGAACGCGACCGAGAGCGCGGTCGGGGCGATGAGCTGCAGCGTCTCGAGGGTGAGGGGGACCTCGAGCGGGGTGATGCCGGGCAGCCCGCCCGCGACCGCGCCCTGGTCACCGACGGTGGGGACGCTCAGGTGGCCGAGGATCGCGATCGCGGTGACAAGCACGATCGCGATCAGCGGGGCGGGCACGGCGGTGGTGAATCGCGGCAGCACGAGCACCACCACGAGAGTCAGCGCGAACAGCGGATAGACCGCGGTGGGCACGTCGAAGACGTGCGGCAGCTGCGCGGTGAAGATGAGGATGCCGAGTGAGTTGACGAAGCCGATCATCACCGAGCGCGGGATGAACCGCATGATCCGCGCGAGCCCCACCAGCCCGAACACCACCTGGATGAGGCCGGCGAGGAGCACCGTGGGCAGCAGGTACTGCACGCCGTGGGTGTGCACGAGCGGGGCCACGACGAGCGCGACCGCGCCCGCGGCGGCGGTGATCATCGCGGGCCGCCCGCCCAGGAACGTCATCGAGATCGCGAGGACCACGGAGGCGATGAGGCTGACCTTCGGGTCCACGCCGGCGATGACGGAGAAGGAGATGACCTCGGGGATGAGGGCAAGAGTCGTGACGGCCCCGGCGAGCACCTCGGTGGTCAGCAGGCGCGGGCTGCGCAGGGCGTCGCGGACGGAGTACGAGGCGGTGGGGGCAGTGGTCACCTGGGGAATGCTAGTCGCAGGGCGGTCTACCCTGGAGGGCCACCCGCCCCACAGGACAGAGGCTCTTCCATGACCGCGCCCACCCGCCGCCGCTTCGATGCGACCTGGCTGCCCTTCGGCATGATGCTGGGCTTCGTGATCGGTGTGGGGATCGGCCTGTCGATCATCGACAACCTGCTGGCCGGCGCAGCGATCGGAGTGCTGGTCGGGGCCGGGCTCGGAACGCTGCTGGGGTTCCGTCGCGGCGGAGGCCGCGGCACGGAGGACGAGGACGCGGCCGACGAGGCCTTCCGGCGCGAGCACGGTGACCCGCGCCCGCGCGAGCACGAGTGACTGTTCACGCCCTGCACTCCTCTTCGCCCTCTCACCTCCGCAGATCACGATTTCATGACACCCCCTTGACCCTTTTTTGACCCTTTGGCACGGTGTGACGTGCAGCGCGGTGCGGCGGCAGGGAGTCGCCCGTGAGGGGACACCGCTCCCCCGCACTGCCCTTCAAAGGGGAACACCATGTTCAGAACTCACCTCGCCCGCCGCGCGCGGGCCAGCCTCGCTCTCGCCGCGGGGGCGGCGCTGCTGGGCCTCACGGCCTGCGGGGCCGACGCGACACCCGGCGCAGGCGACACCGATGCGCCGGCCGCCGCCTCCGATGGCGGGGGCCAGCAGGCCGACGACGCCGCCGATGACACAGACGAGGGCACCGATGACGGTGCGTCCGACGACGGCGGCTCCGATGAC
>DAHVRS010000061.1 GCA_027322375.1 Brachybacterium sp.
GTCGCGATGGTCAGGCCCAGCATGACCAGGGAGACAGAGCGGGCCCGTCGGCCGCGGGGCGAGAGCCGCGCCGCAACGAGCGAGGCGACCCCGAAGAACGCGCCGTGCGGAAGGCCCGCCACGAAGCGGGCCGCGGCGAGCACCGAGAAGGTGGGGGCGACGGCGGAGAGCAGGTTCCCGAGCCCGATCAGGGCGATGAGCAGCACGAGCAGGCGGGCGCGCGGCAGGCGCACCGCCGCGATCGTCACCAGTGGCGCGCCGATCACCACGCCGAGCGCGTACAAGGTGATCAGCATGCCGGCCTGCGGGATCGTCGCGCCGAGGTCCTGGGCGATCTGCGGCAGCAGCCCCATCGAGGCGAACTCGGTGGTGCCGATCGCGAAGGCGCCGAGCGACATCGCGAGGATCACTAGGCGCAGGCGGGCGGGGTCCAGCGGGGCCTGCGACGAGGGGGAGCGGGACATGCGGGGAGCCTCCAGCGCGGGTCGGGGAGAGGACACGCTGCCGACGCTGGAAGCGGTGGGGACCCTCCAATCCTACGGCCCAGGCCCTGGTCCGGCCAGGATCGCCACCTTCCTCACCACCGGCGACGTCACCCGCGTGGACTGGTCCGTGATGCTCGTGCTCGGCATCGCGATGGGCATCGGGGCCGCGCTCGCCGGGGCTGCACGATCGGCAACTCCCTGGTCGCGACCAGCCTGTTCAGCGACCAGGGCTGAGTCCCTCTCATCGCGATCATGGCCGGCACCTGGGGCGCTGCGCGGTTCTTCCTGCAACACCCGCAGCGCGCGGCTGCGGCAAGCCATCCCGCCCCCGTGCGCACGCCCGTCCCCTGATCCCGATCACCGCATAGCTCGCACGACCCGTCCGGAAAGGACACTTCTCGTGCCCGCCTGCACGCTCCAGACCAACGGCGCCGTCTGCCCGTTCCCGCTCATCGACGCGAAGAGCGTGATGCAGCTGCTGAACCCGGGCGACGACCTCATCATCGTCTTCGACTGCACCCAGGCCACCGACTCCCTGCCCGCGTGGGCGGCGACGGACGGCCACGAGGTCGTCGCCTTCGACCGCACACGCGAGGCTGGCTGGACCATCACGGTGCGCAAGGGCGCCTGAGGCCAAACCCGAACGGCCGACGGGCCCCGCAGCGAGAGGAGTCGCTGCAGGGCCCGTCGGGCTGAGTGGGAGAGGCCCTCGGATCAAGCCTTCTCTGCGGCCTCCGCGATGCGCGTGGTGTTCTGCGCGGTGCGGACGGTCGCGACCGCGAACTCGAGGCCGAGGCGCATCGCGATCAGCGCGATCACCGAGGGGATCCAGCCGAACAGGATCGCGAGGATCAGCGGGACCGGGTTGAAGCTCGGGTCGCCGAAGTAGCTGGTCATGCTGCCCCAGATGACGCCGAACATGATCGCGCTGAGGATCGTGCCGAGCCACATCAGCGCCGCCACCACGAACGAGACGACGTAGAGGAAGGACGAGAACTTCACCGTCACGAAGTGGGTGAAGCTGAAGTCGAGCATCGCCTTGAAGAAGTTCGCGCCGTCACCCACCGCGCCGCCCACCGCCGACTTCGCGGCATTCGGCGACTGCGCTCCGGGCCCCTGCTGTGCGCCCTCCTGGCCGGGCAGCTGCTGCGGCCCGGTCGACGGGCTCGAAGCGGAGCCCCAGGCCGGCTCGCCCGACGGCTGGCTCGCCGACGCCGGCGCTGCCGGGGAGCCGGGGCCGTACGGGGAGGCTGGGGCGTCCTGGGGTGCCTGGCCGTAGGGCGAGGAGGACTGGATGCGCGTGGGCGCATCGTCCGGGACCTCCTGGCCGTGCGGAGCGGCACCGTGCTGCGGGTCCTGCGGCTGGTTGGGGTCGAAGGGCTGGGACATGAGGAGGTTTCCTTCTGCTTCGAGGGGCTGAGGGCGGGGGCGAGGCCTGCGGCGCCCCCGCGCCGGCCGCTCACCCCCGAACTGCCCAGCTTATCCCGAGGTGGGGGAGTGGTTGCTCGCCGGTCGCCCGCTCGATGATCTCCCGCATGTGCGCGGCCGCCTGCTCCTCATCGCCGTCGAGGATCGCGGCGGCGACCTCCCGATGCAGGCCCAGATCGTGCCGATCAGGCATCTGCTCGCCCCGCTCCACGAGCGCCCGGTGACGCAGCCCCTCCTCGATCACGGCGCGCAGCCGGCCCAGCATCGCGTTGCCGGAGAGCGCGAGCACCGCAGTGTGGAAGTCGCGGTCCGCGGCGAGGAACTCCCCGGACTCCGGCCCGTCGGCCGCGGCGATCATCCGGCCGACGGCGGCGTCCAGCGCGGTGGTCTCCGCCCCGTCCTCGCGCACCGCGCGCGCGGCGGCCGCCGCAGCCGCAGGCTCGACCGCGTGGCGCAGGGAGCGCAGCTCCGCGAGCTGCCGCGCGGCCTCCGGGCCCTCGAGTCGCCATCGGATCACGCGAGTGTCCAGCAGGTCCCACTCCGCAAGGGGGCGGATGCGCAGGCCGACGCGACGCCCGGCGTGGAGCATCCCGAGTCCGCCGAGTACCCGCGTCACCTCGCGGACCACGCTGCGTGAGGCGCCGGTGCGGGCCATGAAGCCCTCGATCGTGTCCGTGGCGTCGGCAGGCAGGGTGCCGGCGACGACCTCGGCGCCGAGCTGCTCGAGGGCCCGCTCGAACGCGGTCGGCGAGCTCACGCCTGCGAGACGGGGGAGATCGCCAGCTCGTCGATCCGCACATGCGCGGGGGAGTCGAGCACGAAGCAGACGGTGCGGGCGATGTCCTCGGCGCTCAGCATCTTCGCGCGCGCCGCGGCGTCCGGGACCGAGGGCCGCTGGTCCAGGAAGTCGGTCGCGACATCGCCCGGGCACAGATGGCAGGCGCGCACACCGTGCGCCGCCTCCTGCTGGTTCAGCGTCTTCACCAGCGAGCCGAGCGCCGTCTTGGACGCCGAGTAGGCCACGCCCGCACCGGGCTGGAACGACCAGCCGGCGTAGGAGGAGATCACCACGACCTGCCCGCCG
>DAHVRS010000064.1 GCA_027322375.1 Brachybacterium sp.
CCTTAGACCTTCCCGCCCTGCGATAGGCTCCGACCATGATCAACACCACGAACGACCCGAGCACGCCGCCCACCCAGCGGTCCATCGGCGAGCTCGTCCAGTCCATCCGCGACGAGCTCCTGGGTGTCGTCCACCACGAGATCGACATCGCCAAGAAGGAGCTCACAGCCCTCGGCATAAAGATCGGCATCATCGCCGGCATGGCCGCGGTGCTGCTGTTCCTGCTCCTCTCGGCCTGGGTGATGCTGCTGTTCGCGGCGGCCACCGGACTGCAGGCCGCGGGCCTGCCGGCCTGGGCCTCCTATCTCATCGTCGCGGGCGTGTTCATCCTGCTCGGCGCGATCGCGGGTCTGGTCGCCTTCCTCGTCTCGAAGAAGCTGAAGGCCCCCGAGACCACGATCGAGACCGCGCAGGCCGCCGTCCAGGCCGTCCAGGGCAAGCGCCGCACCAACGCCGTCTCCTACGACGACACCTTCGAGGAGCTCTACGGCAAGCAGGTCAGCGCCCGCACGGAGTGACGCTCCGGACCGAGTGAGGCCCCGCACCGCGTGAGCCGCAGTCCGTCCCCGGCCCCTGGGCCAAGTACCCTGGGGACGTGACTCTTCATCTGCACGACACCGCCACCCGCACCACCGCACCGTTCACCCCGGTGCGCGAGGGGGCGGTGTCGTTGTATGTCTGCGGCCCGACGACACAGGGCGCCCCGCACCTCGGCCATCTGCGCACCTTCCTCGCCTTCGACGTGCTCGTGCGCTGGCTCGAGCGCAGCGGCTACGCGGTCACGCACATCCGCAACGTCACCGACATCGACGACAAGATCCTCGTGAAGTCCGCCGAGGCCGATGCTGACTGGTGGGAGTGGTCGCTCCGCTTCGAACGTGAGTTCCAGGACGTCCTGGACCGGATCGGGAACCGCCGCCCCTCCTACGAGCCTCGCGCCACCGGGCACGTCCCCGAGATGATCGAGCTCATGGAGCTCCTCATCGAGCGCGGCCACGCCTACGCCGACGGGAACGGCTCGGTCTACTTCGACGTCGCCTCCCACCCCACCTACGGCTCGCTGACCCGCCAGTCCCTCGAGGACATGCAGGACGCGGGCGAGGAGATGGAGCCCGGCAAGCGCGATCGCCGCGACTTCGCGCTGTGGAAGGCCGCCAAGCCCACCGAGCCCGAGACCGCCTCCTGGGCCACCCCCTTCGGACGCGGCCGCCCCGGCTGGCACCTCGAATGCTCCGCGATGAGCCGCAAGTACCTCGGGGAGACCTTCGACATCCACGCCGGCGGCCTGGACCTGCGCTTCCCCCATCACGAGAACGAGCAGGCGCAGTCCCATGCCGCCGGGTTCGGCTTCGCCCGCTCCTGGATGCACTCCGGGATGGTGACCGTCGACGGGCTGAAGATGGGCAAGAGCCTGGACAACTTCGTCACCGCCGAGCAGGCGATGAGCGAGCACCCCGAGCCCGCCGTGCGTCTCGCGCTCGTCGGCGGCCACTACCGCGCCACCGTCGAGTACAACGCCCGGGCGATGCGCGAGGCGGAGACGGTGTGGGAGCGGTTCTCCGCGACCGCGCACCGCGCCGCCGAGCTGCTGGGCGATCACCCGCTCACCGCGGCCGACGCCGACCTCGCCCCGCTCGCGCTGCAGGAGGAGTTCACCGCGGCGATGGACGACGACCTCGCCGTGCCCGAGGCGCTCGCGGTCATCCACCGCGAGCAGGCCGCGCTGAACACGGCGCTTGCCGCGCGCCCCGCCACGGACGTCCAGATCGCCGAGATCGCCGAGGCGCTCGGCCGCCTGCGGGCCATGCTGGACGTGTTGGGCCTGGACCCGCTGGGCGTCCAGTGGGGCGGGCGGACGGGCGCCGACGGTGCCGAGCATGCCGCGCTGGATGCGCTGATCGTGGCGCAGCTGGAGGCGCGTGCCGCGGCGCGCGCGGAGAAGGACTGGGCCCGGGCCGACGCGCTGCGCGATGCGCTCACCGCGGCCGGGATCCGCATCGAGGACGGGCAGGACGGCGCCCGCTGGACCCTCGAGACCCGAGACTGAGCAGGACTGAGGAGACCACATATGGCAGGCAACAGCGCGCGCCGCGGAGCGGTGCGCAAGGGCAAGAAGGGCGCGAGCGTCGGTTCAGGCGGTGTGCGCCGTCGGGCGCTCGAGGGCAAGGGGCCGACGCCGAAGGCGGAGGACCGTCCTCACCACAAGAAGTACAAGGGCGCCTCGTCCTCCCCGGCCGGTGGGAACCGTCGGCCCGGCGGGCCGAAGGCCGCGCGCAAGAGCCTCGGCAGCGACCAGGTCGCCGGCCGCAACGCGGTGCTCGAGGCGCTGCGCGAGGGCGTGCCCGCGACCCAGCTCACCGTCATGGTGCGGATCGAGACCGATGAGCGGGTGCGCGAGATCATGCGCCTGGCCGCGACCCGCGGCCTGCCCGTCGCGGAGGCCTCCCGCACGGACCTGGACCGGATGACGGACCACGCCGTCCACCAGGGGGTGGCGCTGACGATCCCGCTCTACGAGTACGCCGCGATCGAGGATCTGCTGGAGATCGCCGCGGACCGCTTCGAGCCGCCGCTGCTGGTCGCGCTCGACGGCATCACCGACCCCCGCAACCTCGGGGCGATCCTCCGCTCGGCCGACGCCTTCGGCGCGCACGGCGTGATCCTGCCCGAGCGGCGCAGCGTCTCGATGACCGCGAGCGTGTGGAAGGTCGCCGCCGGTGCGGCGGGCCGCGTGCGCGTCGCCCAGGTCACGAACCTCAACCGCTCGCTCACCGCGCTCAAGGAGAAGGGCGTGTTCGTCCTGGGCCTCGACGCGGACGGGGATGTCACCACGCGTCAGCTCGAGCTGGGCACCCAGCCCACCGCGCTCGTCGTCGGGGCGGAGGGCAAGGGCCTCTCGCGCCTGGCCCGCGAGATCAGCGACCAGGTCGTCTCGATCCCGATGGGCGGCCGCGCCGAGTCGCTGAACGCCTCGGTCGCCGCGGCGATCGCGCTGTACGAGATCTCCGGCGTGCGGGAGTCCCAGGGACTCGCCTGAGCGCCGGGCCTCGCCCGAGACGAGCTCTCAGGCCTCTCTCGCCCCGCCTGTCGCCATGTGCGCGGGCGGGGCGATCGGCTGTCCGGCGACGGTGCGGAC
>DAHVRS010000098.1 GCA_027322375.1 Brachybacterium sp.
AGGTGGTGGTCAGCGCCGTGGCGAGGCAGATCAGGGCTGCCACATCTCGCAGTGCGTCGAACACGCCGAGGTCCGCGAAGCGCTCGGGCAGTGCGAAGCCGTTCAGCGGGATCTCGTCGTGCTCGGCGTTGGGGGTGGTGCCGGAGCGGGCGTAGGAGACGGTGCGGGCGAGCGGCGCGGTGCGGGCCTCGTCGCTCTCGTCCTCGTCAGCGTCCACCACCGGGATCGCACCGGTCGCAGGGTCGGGCTCGGTGTCCGCCTCGTCCTCGGCGGGAGGCAGGACCGGGGCGGCGCCGCGACGGGCGAGCAGCCCGGTCGCGTAGGCGTCGAACTCGGCACGGCCCGGGAGACGCTCGGTGGGCTGGGCATGAGGGTCGCCGACGGCGAAGATCCAGTCGGCGTCCTGGGTCTCGTCGTCGTGCGGCTCCGTGACCATCGACCTTCTCTCCTGACGTGTTCTGCCCGAGGGCTCGAGTGGCAATCTTAGGGAGCAGCGGGGCCGCCTCGCCGTCGGCGCGCCGTCGCGACGTGGTCACACCCCGGCAACGACCTCACAGGTGCAGGCGCTGTGCCAGCTCATGACGCATCGCGCCACCGCTCACCGTGAGCAGGAGCACCACGGCCACGGCGCTCAGTGCGCCGCAGATCGCCGAGGGGATCCAGGTGCCCACCCAGCCCAGCGCGAGGAACAGCAGCGGGGTCAGTCCCAGCAGGACCACGAGGCCGGTGTAGACGATGTGGTCCGCGGTCTCCATGCGGATCAGCCGCACGGTGAGCAGCAGGCCGACGATCGAGGCGAAGCAGACGATCGGCACCACATAGGTCAGCGACCAACCGGAGAAGTCGGTGAGGTAGTCCCAGTAGACGCTCACCGCCCCCGCCGCGACCACGAGGTACACCACCGCCTTCGCGATATTGCGGCGCTTGCTGATCGCCATGACCACCACGAGCCAGGTGGTGACGATCCCGAGCCAGGTGGAACGCAGCGCGCCGAGCCCCTTCGCCTCGGGCTGGAACAGCAGCTGGGCGAGGAAGGACAGGACGATCACGGCGAGGGAGGCGAGGGCGAGCACGCGCAGCACGCGGCGCCGCGAGAAGCGCAGCGGCACGACGGGCCAGGGCCCTGCCGCTCCCCCACCGGAGAGCGCCGCTGCGCACAGCGGGCAACGGGTCCAGTCCCCCTCGACCTGCACAGCGCACTCGGGACAGGTGCTCATCGCTCGACCTCCTCATCCTCAGTCTCCGCGAGCTCCGCTTCTGTGGTGCGCGGGGCGGCGACGGTGACGTCGACGCCGCGCGCGGTGAGCAGGCGCGCGAACTCGCGGACGTGGTCGGTCTCCACGAATGGGGAGGTGAAGGTGACGGTGAGGTGCTCGCCGTGGGAGATCGCGCAGAACTGGGGTCGAGCGGCGGAGACGTGGAACTGCAGGCGCCGCACCTGGGAGTCGGCGGGCTCGGGAAGCACCACGCGGCCCAGGTTCGAGACGGCGACGGTGAGGTGGCGGTTGTTGCCGCGGTTCACGAGCCCCAGGATCACGTCCTTCAGCGGCCGCGGGACAATGCGCGCGAACGGGGAGCGCTCCACCCGCTGCAGGCCGCGCAGCCGCTGGGCGAGCGCGGCGGGGGCGGCCTCCGCGTCGAAGGCCTGCTGCAGGGAGCGGGCGATCTCCTCCGGCTGATCGAGCGTCTCGTCGTCCCCGAAGGTGTGCTCGACCGAGGTGGTCGCGAAGAAGTTCCGCGCCGAGGTGGAGGGGAAGAACTGGCGCAGGTTCACGGGCACGGAGGCGACCAGGCGGGAGCGGTCCGCAGCGCCGCCGGCCGCGCGGCGCACCGATTCGAGGAAGAGGGCGGTGAGGTACATGGTCAGCGCCACCCGTTCGGTGCGGGCGAGGGCGAGGACCTGGGCCGTCGGCATCGTGAGCTCGAGGACGCGGGTGCGATGGTCGGGGGTGCGGGTGCCGCGCACCCGGTGGACCCGGCCGCGGCGGCGCGTTGCGGGCGGCGGCGCGGGTGCCGCGCCGGCCGGTCCGTCGGCCGTCGGCCCGGCGCCGGCGACGGTGAGCGCCGCAGGCGCGGCGTCGCGCGTGAACTCCCGGGCGTGGGCGGGGTCCTCGGCAGGGCGGCGTCGGCGCCGGAAGTAGTGGGCGAAGGAATCTGTGGTGAGGGTGTGCAGCGGCGGGGCGGGCCGGGGGCCGCGCGGGGCGGGGTGCGCGGGGGCGCTCGCGCGGCGTCGGGCGTAGGCGGCGAGCAGCTCGGTGAGGAACCACAGCGCGCCGGTCCCGTCGGAGAGGGCGTGGAAGACCTCGAGGCTGATCCGCTTCTCGTGGTGCAGCACGCGGAACAGCAGGGTGCGGTGGTCTACCTGGTAGAGCGGGGAGCAGCTCGGCTCGGTCTCCGGGGCGACGCGCGGGATGAGGTCGCTGTCCTGGAGGTAGTACCAGAACACGCCGCGGCGCAGCACCGCGTGGTAGAGCGGGAAGCGGTCGTAGACCTCCTCGAGCGCGGCCTGCAGAAGGCCCGCGTCCACCTCCTCGTCCATCTCCGCGCCCAAGCGGAACACCTTGGGGTCCACGTCGGTGCGGGCGGCGAGGAAGATGTTCGAGGCGTTGTCCAGCCGCACCCAGTTCCGGCGGCTCACTGCGTGAGGTCCCCGTCGAGGAACTGGTCGATCACCGCGATCGCGTCGCGGTGGGGGCGGGCGAAGCGGGGCAGGGTGAGGAAGCCGTGCAGGGCCCGTTCGATGCGGCGCACGTGCACGGTGTTCCCGGCCTCCTCGAGGGCGCGGGCAAAGGCCTCTCCCTCATCGCAGAGCAGGTCGAGCTCGGCGCTGAGCAGCAGGGTCTCGGGCTGGCCGGTGAGGTCCTCCGCCATGAGCGGGGAGACCAGGCGGTGCTTGCGCTCGGCGGGGTCGGGGACATACATCTCGAGGTAGTCCTGGACCTCGCTGCTGGTGAGCCGATACGCCTCGCCGTGGCGGCGCACCGATTCGAAGGGCGAGGTGGCGGGGTCGTGGTCCCACTGCGTGACGGGATAGAGGAGGATCTGCCGGCTCGGGACGCGGTGGCCCTTCTCGCGCAGCAGCAGGGACACGGCCGCGGCGAGGTTGCCGCCCGCGGAATCACCCACCAGCACGATGTCGTCGGCATCCTCGACACCGGCGCGGGAGGGGTCATCGAGCAGGCGGTGCGCGGTGCCGTAGCAGTCCTCGAGCCCGGCCGGGAAGGGGTGCTCGGGCGCGAGGCGATAGTCGACGGAGGCGACGCGGCAGCCGGTGAGATCGGCGAGGTTCGCGCAGGCCGGGGTGTAGCTCTCGATGTCGCCGGTGACCCAGCCGCCGCCGTGGAAGAACAGCAGCAGCTCCTCGCGGCGGCGCTCGCGCGGGGTGAAGACGCGCACGGGGACACGGTGGCCGTCGGCCGCGTCGCTGAAGGTGTCCCACATCGGGGTGCGATAGCGGGCCGCGGGCAGGGCCGCGAGCTGGCGCTGCAGGCGGCGCACCTTCTCGTAGTCCTCGCGCATGTCCGGCCGGGCGAGCGGCATGAGGCGCAGGGCGAGGCGCAGCAGGGGGTTCATCGCAGCTCTCGTTTCTCGCCGGCGAAGCGGAGCGCGGGTTCCGCGTCCACGCTCCCCTCCCCCATCTGGACGACCGGGCCGATGAGGAGGCGGTGGGTCGCGGCGTCGACCGCCTGCTCTATGCGGAGCGCGAAGTGGGCGAGGGCGCCCGGCAGGATCGCGTCGCCGTCGAGAGTGCGGGTGACCTCGAGCCCGGCGAGCATGCCGCGCAGCGGCGCGGCGGGGGTGCCGAAGCGATCGGCGAGATGCTGCTGGTCGGCGGCGAGCAGGCTCAGGCACAGGTGCCCGGCCTCCTCCGCGGCCTCGGCGGCGCGGGACATCCCGTACAGGGCGACCAGCATCGTGGGCGGGTCGTAGGAGACGTCCAGATAGGAGTCGACGGTGACCAGCACGTCATGCTCCCCGCTGCGGGTGCTCATCACGGCGAGTCCCACGGCGAGCAGATCGCTCAGGCGGCGGTACTCGTCCTCGTCGACGCTCACCGGGATCAGCGGGCGCTGGGCAGCATGCGGGCCCGGGCCGAGTCCGAGTCCACGACCTGCTTGCCGAAGGGGAAGCAGGTGACGGGGATGAGCTTGAGGTTCGCCCAGGCCAGCGGGATGCCGATGATCGTCACGGCCTGCGCGATGGCGGTGACGACGTGGCCGAGGGCCAGCCACCAGCCGGCCACCAGGAACCACAGCACGTTCCCGATTCCGCTCGCCACTCCCGCGCGGCCGGTGTCCACGACCTCCCGGCCGAAGGGCCAGATCACGAAGCCGGCGATGCGGAAGGACGCCACGCCCATCGGGATCGTCACCACGAGGAGGCAGGCGAGGATGCCGGCGACCACATAGGCGAGGAACAGCGACCAGCCGGCGGTCACGAGCCAGATGATGTTCAAGGCCACAGAGAGCAGGGTGCGCATGCCCCCACTGTAGGGAGGCGGGCCCGGAAGGGACAGGGGGCTGTCCCCCGCAGGACGAGGCTCACGCGATATCCGGGCGCAGGCTGGCGGCCCCGCGCACTACCCTGGGCACCATGCCTGCTCCCGAGATCGCGCTGACCCAGCGCTTCCAGACCGCCTTCGCCGCCGCCTTCGGGCCCGAGTACGCCGACGCGGACCCGATCATCCGCCCCTCGCAGTTCGCGGACTTCCAGTGCAACGCCGCGATGGGGTTGGCCAAGCGACTGGGCAGGAAGCCGCGCGACATCGCCGCGGAGATCCTCGCGGCGGTCGACCTCTCCGACATCGCCGAGACCCCCGAGATCGCCGGGCCCGGCTTCCTGAACATCCGCCTGCGCACCGACTGGGTCGCCGCGCAGGTGGCGGAGCTCGCGGCGCCGTCGGCCGCCCTGGGCGTGCCCGCCCCCGAGCGGGCCGAGACGGTGGTGCTGGACTACTCCGCGCCGAACGTGGCCAAGGAGATGCACGTCGGACACTTGCGCACCACCGTGGTCGGCGACGCGCTCGCCCGCATCCTGGAGTTCCTCGGCCACCACGTCATCCGGCAGAACCACATC
>DAHVRS010000102.1 GCA_027322375.1 Brachybacterium sp.
CCCCACCGAACTCGCCTTCAACGCCGAGGTCGCCGCGAACATGGGCGCGCCCGTCGTGGTGGTCGTCTCCGGCCTGGACCGCACCCCTGAGCAGATCACCTCCCTCGCCGCCGTCTCGGTGAGCGAGTTCACCTCCCACCACGCCCTGCCGATCGCCGTGGTCGCCAACCGCACCGAGACCGCAGCGCTCGAGGAGGTGCGCACGGCCGTCTCCGCGAAGCTGCCCGATGTGCTCGTCGCCGCCGTCCCCGAGAACCCCGTGATCATGGCCCCCACCGTCCAGCAGCTCCAGGAGGCCGTGGACGGCACTCTGCTGCAGGGCAACCCCGAGTGGCTGGGCCGCGTGGCCGTGGGCACCGTGATCGCCGCGATGAGCCTGCCCAACGTGCTCTCCCGGCTCACCGAGAACTGCACCGTGATCGCCCCTGGTGACCGCTACGACCTGCTGCCCGGGCTGCTGCTCGCCCAGCAGTCCGGCACCTTCCCCTCCCTGTCCTCGATCGTGCTGACAGGCGGCTACGACGTACCCGAGGAGGTAGGGCGCCTGGTCATGGGCCTCCAGCAGGACCTGCCCATCCTCGCCACCGACCTGTCCACCTATGACACCGCGGTGAAGGTCGCCCGCACCCGCGGCCGCCTGGACGTCACCAGCTCGCAGAAGATGGACGCGGCCCGCCGCGCCGTCGCCGAGCACCTGCCGATCCCCGAGCTGCTCAGCGCCCTCGAGGTGAGCCGCAGCGAGGTCGTCACTCCCATGATGTTCGAGTTCGAGCTGCTCGCCCGCGCGCGCGGTGTGAAGAAGACGATCGTGCTGCCCGAGGCGGACGATCCCCGCATCCTCGAAGCAGCCGAGGCGATCCTCGCCCGCGGCGTCGCGGACCTCATCCTGCTGGGCGAGGAGAACTCGGTGCGTGCCCGCGCCTCCCAGCTCGGCCACGACATCTCCGAGGCGCGTGTGGTCTCCCCCCACGATCCCGAGCGCGTCGAGCGTTACGCGCAGGAGTACGCGCGGCTGCGCGCGAAGAAGGGCGTCTCCCTCGAGCAGGCCCGCGAGCGGATCCAGGACGTCTCCTACTTCGGCACGATGATGGTCCAGCTCGGGGAGGCCGACGGGATGGTCTCCGGCGCGGCCCACTCGACCGCGCACACCATCCGCCCCTCCTTCGAGATCATCAAGACGAAGCCCGGCGCGAAGATCGTCTCCTCCGTGTTCCTCATGGCGCTCGAGGACCGGGTGCTGGTCTACGGCGACTGCGCCGTGAACCCGGACCCGACCGCCGAGCAGCTCGCGGACATCGCGGTGCAGTCCGCGGTCACCGCCGAGCAGTTCGGGATCGACCCGCGCATCGCGATGCTCTCCTACTCCACCGGCACCTCCGGCACCGGTGCGGACGTGGACAAGGTCCGCGAGGCGACCGCCCTGGTGCGCGACTCCGAGCCCGCCCTGGATGTCGAGGGCCCGATCCAGTACGACGCCGCCGTGGACGCCTCGGTCGCCAAGACCAAGCTGCCCGACTCCTCGGTCGCCGGCCGCGCCACCGTGTTCGTCTTCCCGGACCTCAACACCGGCAACAACACCTACAAGGCCGTGCAGCGCTCGGCCGGCGCGATCGCGATCGGCCCGGTCCTGCAGGGCCTGAACAAGCCCGTCAACGACCTCTCCCGCGGCGCGCTCGTGGACGACATCATCAACACCGTCGTCATCACCGCGATCCAGGCGCAGGCCGGCGACGTCGCCCCCGCCGCGACCGACCGCTGACCCTGTCACTCTCTCGCTGATCCTCGCAGGAGCTCTCCCATGCCCGATCCCACGTCGCCCCGTGTCCTCGTCATCAACTCCGGCTCATCCTCGCTGAAGTTCCGGATGCTCTCCCCCGTCGACGGCACGATCGACGCGAACGGCATCGTGGAGCGAGTCGGCCAGCCGCAGGGCAGCGCGAGCATCACTGCCGGCGAGAAGAGCGCCACCTTCACGGGCCCCGTGCCCGATCACAAGGAGGCGATGCGGATCGTCGAGCACCTCTTCACCGAGGTGGGCCTGTCCCTCACCGACGAGCGGATCCGCGCCGTGGGCCACCGCGTGGTCCAGGGCGGTGCCCGCTACTCCGCGCCCGTCGTGATCGATGACCAGGTGCGCTTCGACATCCACGACCTGGGCAAGCTCGCCCCGCTGCACAACTACGCCGCGGTCGAGGGGATCGACGGGGCGAAGGCGCTGCTGCCGGACGTGCCGCATGTGGCCGTCTTCGACACCGCCTTCTTCACGGCCCTGCCGCAGGCCGCCGCGCACTATGCGCTGAACCGGGACCTCGCCGAGCAGTTCCGGGTGCGCCGCTACGGCGCCCACGGCACGAGCCACCACTACGTCTCCGACGCGGTCTCCGCGCATATGGCGGCCGAGGGCCGTGACGTCTCGACGCTGCGCCAGGTGGTCCTCCACCTCGGCAACGGCGCGTCCGCCTCCGCCGTCCGCGGCGGCGAGGCGGTGGAGACCTCGATGGGCCTCACCCCGCTCGAGGGCCTCGTGATGGGCACCCGCACCGGTGACATCGACCCCTCGATCTACATCCACCTGCATCGCCAGGCGGGGATGAGCGCCGAGGACATCGACACCGTGCTGAACAAGCGCTCGGGAATGATGGGCATGTGCGGGATGAGCGACTTCCGCGACATCACCGCCGCCGTCGAGGCCGGGGACGAGGCCGCGACCCTCGCGATGGACGTCTACGTGCACCGGCTGCGCAAGTACGTCGGCTCCTACTCCTTCGTGCTCGGCGGGCTGGACGTGGTCGCGTTCACCGCAGGGATCGGCGAGAACGTGCCGATGGTTCGCAAGCGCACCCTCGAGGGTCTCGAGGCCTTCGGGATCGAGCTGGACCTCGAGGCGAACGCCCAGCGCGGCGACGGGATCCGCACGATCTCGACGCCCGACTCGGCGGTCACCGTGCTGGTGGTGCCCACCGACGAGGAGCTCTCGATCGCGCAGCAGGCCGGCGTGGTCGCGCGTTCGCTGGAGAGCTGACCGCAGGTCCGTTGGAAGGCCGAGGGCACGGTCGCTGGACGGTCAGGAGCGTCCGTTGGATGACAGAGGGCTTTCCCTGGAAGACTGAGGGCTCGCTGACCCTCCGGCCCCGCGCCGCCATCCTTCTCGGAGCCCCTTCATGAGCTACCCGCAGTACACGCCCGCCTACAACCCCTACGCCCCGCCGCCCAAGAAGCGGGGGCTGAAGCGGATGATCTTCGGCGGCCTGGGGATCGTCGCGAACGCGATCGGGCTGGTGCTCGTGCCCGTCATCGGCCTGATGATCGGTGCGGTCATCAGTGCGATGGGGTTGCTCGACCTCACGGTGATGCCGGCGGAGGGCGGGACCCTCGAGGTCTCACCGATGAACGTGGGCTCCGTCTGGGCGCCGGTCGACGAGGCCGCCGACGTGACCTGCGATATCACCGGATCAGGCTTGGACGTCGAGCCCGCCTACGATCCCGCCGACACGGCCACCACCG